>NZ_JBAFSM010000022.1:0-82745 GCF_036688125.1 Pannus brasiliensis CCIBt3594
TGCCCTTTCCCCCTCTCATGACCGGTACGACCCTAAGCCGAGAACGGCAAGACCGACAAGAAATGTATCTATGTTTGCAGTTAACCGCCGATACCGCCGCGGTTATTCCTATGCGAGCGGATAGAAGCGAACGGGGAAGTGATAGCGATTACCACGTACAAGAAGTTTTAACCCTATCGATCGATCGTCTCACCCCGCTCCCCGGCCAACCCCATTGGGTAATGGGACTATTCAACCAACGCGGGCGAATTTTCGGGGCGATCGATCTGGCCGACTTCTTGGAGTTAGCCCCCCTCACCGAAGAAGAACAGAATCCGAGTTGCGCGCTCGTCCGGGTCGGGCGCCGGGCGATCGGCCTGAGCGCCCGACAGGTCAAAGGCATCCTGCGGCTGAATCCCGATGTCCAGCGATCGGGGATGGGAATACTCTCGCCATCCCTGAAACCGTATTCCCCCGGTTATCTCTCCCGCTCCACCGACGCGGGGACGACCTTCGCCGGGGACAGTTTTCTCGTTCTCGACCCGATCGCGATCGCGAGAGCGGCGATCGAGAGATGACCCCGGATACAACACCCCCCGGAACCTATTCACTAGATAACGGATACCAGACCATGCAAACTCGCTTTGAAAGCAACGATCCCCCGGAAACGCAACCCGCCCTTTCCACTAGGAGTGCCGATATCCTTCTCGAACCCCCGCTCGGGTCGGAGAAAGTAGCCGTTCCGCCCGCGTCGTCCCCCGGCGGCAAACCACCGCTCGATCGGGATCGATCCATTGACGAGGAAGGTTCTCCCCCCCTACAACGTTGGTTCAATAACCTCCCGATCCGTCAGAAACAGATCAACGCCTCGCTGTTATCTCAAATCCTCTCGATCGCCGCGGTCACGGGGGTCGGGGCGGCCCTGCTCTACACGAGCGGGCGGAAACAACTGGTAAACCAATCCCAGTCCGAGCTTGCCGTAACCGGGATCGGCTACATGATCAAGGTCAACCAGATGGGTTTCGGCTTCCGGGGACAATCGGACAACCCCGCGATCATTAACGCCGCCCGCTTCGCCGATACGAACCAGCCCCTACCCCCCGAACTGCGCGCCCAGGTCAAAAAGATCCTCAAAAACGAGGTCAAGGCGAGAAAAATGGAATACGCCACCCTCGTCGATCGCCGGGGACGGATCGTGGTCGGGGCTAACGCCGAGCGAACTGGACAGATATTCACCCCGAGGAATTTTATCCAACAGGTCATCGACGATCCCCGTCAGCTCAAAGTAACCGCCGTGGTTCCCCTGTCGGAACTGCAAACCGAAAAACCTCCCTTACCCGAGGGACTCAAACCGGTGGACGCGCTGATCCGCTACACCTTCACCCCCGTCCGCGATAACCAACGGGTGATCGGGGTGCTAATCTCCGGGGATATCGTCAACGGCAAGACCCCGATCGTCGAACAGGCGATCAACTCCTTCGGTACGGGGTATAGCGGCATCTACTACCGCGATCTTCAGGGAAATTTAACCCTCGCCTCCTCTCTCTACTCTCGGGTTCAAGGCAACCCGAGCCAAGCGGGAATCGCCATACCGGATCGGGAACTCTTGAAAGCCGCCCTGGAGAATCCCGGAAAACCCGTCACCCAGCAGATGAACATCGAGGGGCAAAATTACACGGTATCGGCGCGAACTTTCCCGAACGTTTTCCAGGAACAGTCACAAGGCCCGGTGCGGATCTCCGGGGATACCCCGATCGCCGTCCTCGTCCGGGGAACCCCGCAGATCGCGCTGAACTCCATTCTCCGGGACAGTTTGGGAGTACAATTACTGGTCGCGTTAGGGGCGTTAGCGCTCTCCACTGCCCTGGCGAACCTGCTGGGGAACGCGATCGCCCGCCCGATCGAGCGTCTCCAGAAAACGGCGCTCCGTTTCGGGCGAGGGGATCAAAACGCGAGGGCGGAGATTACCTCTACCGACGAGATCGGCCAACTCGGCCGCTCCTTTAACCAATTAGCCGATAACATCGTCGAGAACGAAAACCGGCGGGAGTTAGAAGCGAGACGGAAACAACTCCTCGCCGATGTCGCGTCCGCCCGGGAAGCCGCTCTCCTGACCGATCCCCTCAATCAGTTATTAACCGAAGTCCGGGGGGAGTTACGGGCCGATCGGGTGGTTATCTATCGTTTCACCGCCGACGGCAACGGTTATCTCGTCGCGGAATCGGTAGCGGACGGACTTCCCTCCGCGCTGAGTGCCGAACTGGTCGATAACTGTATCGGGGAATCCCTGAAAAAACAATACAGTCAGGGTCGGGTACTGGTGATGGATAACGTTCTCGAACACGAACTCCATCCCGAACACCGGCAACTGCTCAACTCGATCGGCGTGAAATCCTCGATCATCGTTCCCATCGTTCAAACCGAAGAACTGTTCGGCTGGGCGATCGCCCACCACTGTCACACCCTACACGCCTGGAGCGAGGCGGAAAAAGCCACCCTACAGGAGTTCGCCCGAACGCTCGCCGGCGCCCTTCCCGGGATCGCCCTCCTCGAACAGCGGGAGTTGGAAGCGTTACGCTCGCGCGAGCAGAACCAGATCCTGCAAGGGGAACTGTTCAAACTCCTATCCGACGTGGAAGGGGCGGCCGGCGGGGATCTCACCGTGCGCGCCGAGATTACCGCCGGGGAGATCGGCATCGTCGCCGACTTCTTTAACGCCATTATCGAGAGCTTGCGGGAACTGGTCACGCGGGTAAAAGAGACCGCCACGCGGGTGAACGGTTCCGTGCGCGATAGTTCCGGCGCTATCCGTCTTCTGGCTAACGAGGCGATCGATCAGGCCAATCAGATCGGTGAAACGCTGAATTCGGTAGAACAGATGAACCGATCGATCCAGGCGGTCGCCCAAAACGCCCAGATCGCCGCCCGGATCTCCCGACAAGCCTCGGAAAACGCCACGACCGGCGGCGAGGCGATGGAGAAAACCGTGGATAGTATCGTCCAGTTGCGATCGACGATCGCCGAAACCGCCAAGAAAGTGAAACGACTCGGGGAATCCTCCCAACAGATCTCTCGGGTAATCGCCCTGATCAACCAGATCGCCATGAAAACCAACCTCCTCGCGGTGAACGCCAGTATCGAGGCCGCCCGGGCGGGAGAGGAAGGCCGGGGCTTCGCGGTGGTTGCCGAAGAGGTCGGGGAACTCGCCGCCCAGTCCGCGACCGCCACCAAGGAGATCGAGGGTATCGTCGAGGCTATCCAACGGGAAACCAACGAGGTGGTCCAAGCGATGGAAGTGGGAACCTCGCAGGTGGTCGAGGGGACGCGTCTGGTAGAACAGACCAAGACCAGTCTCCAGCAGATCGTCGAGGTATCGAAATCGATCGACGAACTTCTCCAATCGATTTCCACCGCTACCGTATCCCAGACGGAAAGCTCGCGACGGGTAGCGATTCTCATGGAGACGATCGCCCGGATCTCGGAAAAGACCTCCCACACCTCCGAACAGGTCTCCCGCGACCTCGAAGACACCGTATCGATCGCCCAAGATCTCCAAACCTCCGTGGAAACCTTCAAGGTGGAAGGTTAAAGATAGGGTGTGGCGTGTGGGGAGATGGAGAGATGGGGAAGGGGAAAAGGGGAAGGGGAAAAGGGAAAAAAGCTTTCTTAATCCTTTCGCCTTTATCCTTTCACCCCCCTCACCTCCCTCACCCTCCGATGACCGTTAGAAAGCCCTAGACTTCTGGCATCATTCATTTTTGAGAATCTAAAAGTGCGAAAATTACAATTTAAAAAGATAAGTTGTTCAAGGTAAAATTTTGGATAAAATTATTCTTTATTCCTCGTACTAGCTCCTGAATACTAACTCCTGTCTCCTGAATACTGCCTCCTAATTCCTTAATTCCTAACTCTTGAATACTGCCTCCTGCCTCCTGCCTCCTTAACCACCCGAAAATTTTTGAATCGCGCGCGTAGGTCTCATGAACACCGAACAGGAAATGCGGCTTCAATTTCTCGATGAAGCCGAAGAATATATCGACACGATCGAGACGGGAATCCTCACCCTCGACCCGGAGGGAGATTGGCAGAAGTGGGATACGGTCTTGAGAGCCGCCCACTCGATCAAGGGAGGGGCCGCGATGATGGGTTATCAACCGCTCAGCGACATGGCCCACCATCTGGAAGATTTTTTCAAAATCATTAAAGCGACCCGCGGACAATCGGTAGATTCGCGGGTCGAGGCCGATCTCCTACAGGGTTTAGACTGTTCCCGTCGGGGCATCTCCCTCTACCGCAACGGGACGACGATCGATCCCGTCTGGGTCGCGGCAAACTTCGATCCGCTTCTCGATCGCCTACGAGGGGCTTTAGGAGAGTTGAACGAGGAAATCGAGAACGATCTACTCGCCGCGGACGCGGGAGAAGATATGGCCGTGTTTCTCTTTCAAACCGAGGTCGAAAGTTGTTTGGAACGCTTAGAAGGCACGCTATCCGATCCCGATAATCCCATCGTCCGAGAGGAATTCCGCGTGGCGATGCAAGAATTGGGCGGATTGGGCGAAATGCTGGAACTGCCGAATTTCGCCTCCCTGTGCGCCTCGATCGAGGAACGGTTAACCCTCGTGACCGAGTTGGAACTGATCGAGATCGCCCGGCTGGCCCTACAGGAACTGCAACGCGCGCGCGCGCTCGTTCTGATCGGTCAACGGGAGGCGATCCCGACGGGTTTAGAGGTGGTCGAAAGTTTCGGAGAATCGATCGATCCCGCCGATCTCGATCTCGATTTCACCCTCGACACGCTGAATTTTATCGATACGATCGATGGAATCGACGAACCTTTCTCGCTTCCCGCCTTAGAAGAGTCCGATCTCGCCTTTTTCGACGAATTACCCGACGAACTGCCCCTAGAAACGCTCGAACCGGCGGGATTTCCCGAACCCGAGATCCCGGTCGCCGTCAATACCGAGGCGGAAGCGATCTCCCTCGCCGATTTCCCGGCCGAAGGGGACACCGCGGACAACATCACCCGCGTTCCCACCCGACAACTGGAACAATTAGGGGATCTCGTCAACGAGTTAACCCTCGATCGCAATAGTTTAAACCTGCAACTCTCGACGGTGAGAAGTCTTTTCGCCCTGCTCGGTCAACGGGTCAGCATTCTCGGCCGGGCTAACCAAAGCCTCCGCGACATATACGACCGGGGCCAGGAGGAACTGCGGAACTGGGGGAATCGATCGAGCGGCCCGCTATCCGACGGCCTCTCCCTCTCCCGACAACCGGCCGCCGACTCGTTCGATCGACTGGAGATGGATCGCTACAGCGACCTACACTCGATCTTGCAGGAATTGATGGAGACGATCGTGCAGATCCAGGAGGTAACGGGCGACATCGACACCAATATCGAAAACACCCGGCGTACCGCCCAAGATATCACCCGTAGCTCGCGGATTCTCCAGGATAAAGTCACCCGCGTCCGCCTGCGCCCCTTCTCGGATCTGGTGGGTAGATTCCCGCGCGTCGCCCGGGAAATGAGCGTGAAATACGGGAAACCCGTTCATTTAAAGATTATCGGCGGCGATACCCCGCTCGATCGATCGATTCTCGACGCGCTCGGCGACCCGCTCGTCCACCTGCTCCGTAACGCCTTCGATCACGGCATCGAAGATCCGGACACCCGGGAACGTCGGGGCAAACCCCGCGAGGGACAGATCGAGATCTCCGCCACCTACCGCGGCTCTCAGGTGGTGATCGCCATCCGCGACGACGGTGGCGGCATCGATCCCGAAAAGATCGCCGCCAAAGCCATGCAGATGGGATTTACCGCCGAAGATATCACCAAACTCGATCGACAGGATCTCCTCAACCTGATTTTCGAGCCGGGATTCAGTACCGCCTCCTCCGTTACCGAACTGTCGGGACGGGGCATCGGTATGGACATCGTGCGGACGAAAGTAGCCGCTTTACGGGGTCGTCTCGGCATCGATACCCGACCCGACGAGGGAACCACCATCACCATCGCCGTACCTTTCTCGCTCTCGGTGTTACGGGTATTATTGGTCGAGAGCGGCGGTATGCCCCTCGCTTTCCCCACCGTCACGATCGAGGAAATGCTCGTCGCCACTCCCGAGATGCGGCTTGTTCGCGACGGGCGACAATTCCTCGATATCGACGGCGATCTCTTACCCTTATTCAATTTACGGGAACACTTCCAGTTTTCCCGGCCTTTTCTCAAACCGGAATCCAGTATCAGCGCGATTATCCCCCGATCGGTCGTTCTGATCGCGGCGGCGGGCGAGCGCTTGGTGGGGATCGAGGTGGATGCCTATTTCGGGGAACAGGAAGTGACCTCGCGCGCGGTCGAGGGGGGATTTCCCCTACCGCCGGGGTTCGATCGCTGTACCATTCTCGGCGACGGTCGGGTCGTACCACTCGTGTCCGTTTACGATCTGCTCGAGGCGATCGAGCGCCGATCCTTCACCATCCCCTTCGCCGAAAGACCGGTTCCCGTCACTCCCCCCTCCTCGAAAGACCTGATCCTGGTCGTCGATGACTCGATTAACGTCCGGCGTTTCCTCGCCGCCACCCTGGAAAAAGCCGGCTACCGTGTCCAGCAGGCCAGAGACGGACAGGATGCCGTGGAAAAACTTCAGGACGGTCTCCCGGTACGGGCGGTGATCTGCGATATCGAGATGCCCCGGCTCGACGGTTTCGGTTTCCTCGCCCAAGTCCGCGCCCGTCGGGAATACCGCGACCTGCCGATCTTCCTGCTCACCTCTCGAAGCGGCGAGAAACACCGTCAACTCGCCTTCACCCTCGGCGCGTCCGGCTACTTCTCCAAACCCTTCCAAGAACAGGAACTGTTACAAGCCATCCGCGAAGCCCTCTCGATCGCCGTCAATCGCGTGTGATAGCGCGGGAGGCGGGAGGTCGGGGAGGGAAAAGGTGAAACAATTAAGAAAGCTCTTTTCCCTTTTCAGGTCTCTTTTCCCCGAAAAATTTCCCCATCTCCCCATCCTCCCCCTTTCCCGACACCCCATACCCCATTTCCCGCCATGTCCATTCCCTCCTCCGCGCGCGCCCGTCGTTTCGCGGCGCGACAAACCGAAACCTTCCATCCCCTGATCCTGTTCCGTGTCCGTCAAGAATGGTTCGCGTTCGAGATGGAGACGGTAGAGAAAGCGATCGCCCTAGAATCCGTAACCCCTCACCCGATCGATCCGGATCTGTCTCTAACCGACTATCGAGAGCGGGAAATCGTCGCGATCGAGGCGGAAAATTATCTTTTCGGGGAAAAAGCCCGATCGGGGGACGAACCCCGTTATCTTGTCATCGTCCGAACGGAAGACGGGGAGATCGGCCTATCGATCGACGCGGCCCCCGGAATCCGTCGGTTTCCCGGTTCCGCGTTCGGCCCCGAAGGGACGGACAACCCGCTCGTTGCCCGTCTCGTCCGACCGAACGATCACCCGCCCATCTCGGTTCTCGCTATCCGACCGCTCCGGGAAAGGGTGAACGGCGAAAATCCTTGCTAATCGGCGTTTTCTCGAATTACCCTTTTCTTCTGTTAGTTTTTCCCGCCGGGGGGGAATTCTAAGACTGAGGTATTTGTAGAACTCACGTCAACGAGCAATGATGACTGCTAAATATCCCCCGCAAGAACCCATTTCCATCCGGGAATTCACCGCTTCTAAACAGGCGGGTCTATTCGAGAACCTGAAGCGACCCCGGTTTAGCGGTCAATTGCGACTGACGGGACCCAAGGGGGAGAAATGGTCGTTCTTTCTTTATCTGGGCCGGATCATGTACGCGACCGGGGGAACCCATCCGGTGAGGCGCTGGCACCGTAGCCTCGCGCTGTATTTCCCGGAGGTGGTCGCCGAATTATCCTCCTCGCGATTGGATCTAGCCCGATCGGAAATTTCGGAGGAGCAGGTTTGTTGGGAGTATCAATTGCTCTGTTTGTGGGTGGAACACCAGAAAATCACCCGAGAACAGGCGGCGCGGATGATCCGGGGAACGATCGTCGAGGTACTCTTCGATATTACCCAGACGATGGAGATCACCTGTGAACTCTGTCCCGATGACCTGCTCTCGACCCGATTGGCCCTGATCGATGCCGAACAGGTGATCGTGGAAGCGCAGAAGCTCTGGCAAGCCTGGCAGGGCGCGAAAATCGCCGATCGCTCCCCGAATTGGGCGCCGATTATCCGCCAGACCGATCTCCTTCAACAGCGCACCTCGCCCCAGGTCTACACCACCCTCAAACAGCTTTTAGACGGTCATCAAACCCTCCGCGACCTCGCCGTGCGGATGAAACGCGACGTGGTTACGGTGACGAGCTCTCTGATCCCTTACATTCAGATGGGACTGGTGGAACTGATCCCGATCCCCGATCTCCAGCCTCCCATCATCGCCGCGACCCCCCCCGATATCGAGTACGATACGCTTTCGCCGGGCCCGCTGATCGCCTGCGTGGACGATAGCCCCCTGATGTGTCAGACGATGGAGAAAATTCTCACCGGCGCGCACTATCAGTTTTTGGGGATTAACGATCCCCTGCGGGCGATCGCCATTCTCCTCGCGCGCAAGCCGGCACTGATCTTCCTCGATCTGGTGATGCCGAACGCCAACGGTTACGAGATCTGCTCGCAACTGCGAAAATTGAGCTTTTTCCGTCACACCCCGATCGTCATCCTGACGGGCAACGACGGTATTATCGATCGGGTGCGGGCGAAAATGGTCGGTTCCTCGGATTTCATCAGCAAACCCGTGAATCCCGAGGTCGTTTTAGACACGATCCGGAAACATCTCCGACAACCGGCCGCCCTAGAATAGTCCGGATCGATCTCTCGATATCCCCGGTTATTCTCGTTGAATTCTGAATTATTTACTTCGCATCTGTATCATGGGGTTATTGTTATGGGAACCGCGCTCATTGTAGAAGACTCGCTCACCGAGAGAGAGATTATTAGCCATTATTTAAAACAAGCGGGAGTCATCGTCTCGATCGCTACCAGTGGCGAGGAGGCTTTGGAGAAAATCAGCACCTCCCTCCCCGATCTGATCGTTCTCGATGTGGTTTTACCGGGACGGAGCGGTTTTGAACTCTGTCGGGAACTCAAGGCCGAGGCGAAAACGAAGAAGATCCCGATTATCATGTGTTCTACGAAAGGAACGGAAATGGATAAGTTTTGGGGAATGCGTCAGGGCGCGGACGCGTATATTCCCAAACCGATCGATGGCGAGGTTTTCGTCCGCACGGTGAAGCAATTACTTAACGCGTGATCTCGATAACATCATGACTTTTTCCGGCTCGAAACTTCCCGCGACCGATAATCGGGATTCGCGGGAACAGTATCTCCGCTTCTATCTCCACCCGGACACGACCGCCATGTTACCGGTGGCGCGATTGACAGAGGTTTTGACGATTCCCGTCGGTCAGATCGTGCCGATCCCCCACCTGCCGAGTTGGGTGATGGGGGTATACAACTGGCGCGGCGAGATCCTCTGGATGGTGGATCTCGGTGAATTGTTGGGTTTGGCTCCCTGGTATCAAAAGGCGATGAACGCGACCAATCACCGGGCGATCGTTCTCCATTCCGAGACTTCCGGCAAGCGCGACCGGGGGCAGGCGATCGGTTTGTTGGTCGATCGGGTGGAGGACATCGAATACTGCGATACGGAACGCATTCAGTCTCCCCCCGCGTCGATGGTGACGATGAATCTCGCGCCTTACTTGCGCGGTTATTGGATGAAAGGCAACGGCGATATGATCCTCACCCTCGACGGCACCGCGATTCTAGCCGCCATGCCGCGGGGGTAGATCCTTTTTGATTTCCCCCGCGGGGGAACAGGGGGGGATTTCGTGGCGGTATTTCTGAAAGTTGATCCAGAGATTGCCGGTGTTGACGGCGAGGGTGGCGATCGATATCGCTTGTAGGGCGATCGGCGGGAGAGAAAGTTTGAATAATTTACGGATGAGCTTTATCATGAGGGTATTCCTCACTAGGGATCTATCAGGATCTGGGTTTGGGTCGTTAGCTCGTACCTGCGTCCGAACCCGATACGATCCTGATAAGAGTAGGATACGGTGAATACCCTAGATTCGATATCTACTGATCGCGTCTGATCGCGGGAACGAAAGGTTAGGATAAGGATGCGCGAGACCACGATACGACTGACAGACAAAGATAAAGAATTCCTAAACAACCGATGGAAAGCGCGAGGCTGTACGACGAGAGATCCACGAGATCTATTAATTAAGGCTAGTCGGTATTTATTAACCCCTTACCTTGAGAAACAAATCAGTCATGGTGGCTATATTCCCGCTAACGTTCTTACACTCTGGAAAGAAAACAAAATCATTAAATTTAAAAACAATAGCGTTTATGTTTCCTTACAACAGAAACAAACGATTTCAAAACAAACAATAATCGATCTAGTTGAAAAAGAAGAAATTATTTTTCGATCGATTTCCTTACAAACTTTAAATCGATGTGTTGGAGCGCTCCGAGCGGAGAGAGTTGAGCGAGAAGCGGTGGAGGCTTTCGCCCATGCTTTAGGGGTAGTCGATATTTTTTCATTAGAAGCTTTTAGAAACGATCGGGACAGGGCGAGAGGAGAAATATTTCAGGATATCTTGGTTCAAAAATTCAATTATCGTAAGACTATTCGAGAAATTGGAAAGTTATCCGCCTATCAGAATAGAGTGCAGATATATCGACTTTCTTCCCCTTGCAAGATTCACGGAATGTGGTTGATTAAAAGAGTAGAAAATGAAATTAAAAATAGAAGTAGGCTAGATAAACTGATTAAAATTCTCACGATTCTCCCGCAAAGTTTCGATATTAGTAGTTCTTATTTGTATAACAAACTTAACGAGGAGCTTAAGAGGCGAAATTTAGCTTCGGCATTACGAGATAGTAATATTATTATGATGATCTCGGTACGAGAGACCGATCGATACAATCCAGAAGACTTACAAAAAATTATTATCCAAGAGTTTTGGGAACAACAAAAATCTTCTCTCGATCGAACTAGGCAACTACCGGGATTTTTTCTCGTGTTTTTACTCGATGAATGTAACTACTTTACCCGCTTGGGTGATCATGAACTGTCTCGATCGATCCCCGACCTTTCCCCAGATCCAGAATTTTGTCAATACGATATCGAGGAGATTTTTATAGAACTAGGTAGTGCTTTTCAAGATCCGAACACATGGGATACGGGAAAAGTATCGAGCCTGTTTCAAAACCGGGAAACGATCAATCCAGAAACCACCTTACAAACTTTGTGTGATCGCATTAATCTTGACTATAGAGAAACACGACAATGGCTACTAAACTAAAATACACGGGAAAAATTCAACCAGATTTGGAAGATGAATACCCTCCTATTCGTCGAAAAATTTATCCCTATTCTGCCGATGAGGACTTAATAGAAGCGGTGAATCTCGCGATCGATCTCCGGATGCCGCTTTTACTGGAAGGGGAACCGGGATGCGGGAAAAGTCGTCTCGCTCACGCGTTGGTGTATGAACTGAATCACGTTAACGGAACACTGGAAAAACCTTATCCGATCGAGTACGGTTTCTATTCGGTACAATCGGTTAGTAAAGCTACGGATAGTCTGTATCTCTACGATTATATCGGTCGTCTACAAGCGGCACAAATCGGCCAAGCGATGCAAGCTTCGGGACAGAATATAGAAACGAAAATGAAAGATCCCGCGAATCCAGAAAATTGGGTCGATTATCGTCCTCTCGGTAATGCTTTTAAAAACAGTCAACAAGACGGAATTCAATCGGTGGTGTTGATTGACGAAATCGATAAGGCCGATCGAGACTTTCCTAACGATTTACTGCAAATCATCGAGGATCGCGCTTTTACTATCCAAGAAACGGGAGTGGAGATTAAAGCTCGCGAGGACGCGTCCCCGATTATTATTATCACCAGTAACCGGGAAAAAAGCCTTCCTCCCGCTTTTCTCCGGCGCTGTCTCTATCACTACATCCCCTTCCCGGACGAGGAGAAATTGAAAGAGATCCTTTCCCTACGGTTTAAAGATCGATCGAAGGAGATAATCGATACAGCGATCGATCGTTTCCTGGAAGTGCGAAGCGCGCAGGAAGACGAGAAAGCGGAAGGGGAGAAAAAAGTCAGTGCCAGCGAACTGATCGCGTGGTTTCAATCTCTACTGAGATATCCAGAGGATGAACTGCTGGAGAAATTGGGAGCGGACAAACTTCCCCATGCTAGTGTGTTATTAAAAAGTCGCGACGATCTCGATCACTACAGTGAGAGGTAAACGATGGAATTACCGCTACTGGATTTTTTCTATCAACTGCGGGAGGAAGGTTTACCCCTCTCGATCGAACAATATTACCGCGTCACCGAGTATCTAATCCGACTTTTCGACACCAACCCGGAATCGATCGCCGATATTGCCAAAATTAAGCGGATCTGTCAAACCGTTTGGGTAAAATCTCCCCACCAGCAACAACTTTTCGATACCGCGTGGGAGGAAATGATCGCGCGGGTTTCGCGGGAGATCGATCGAATCGAATCGATTCTAGAGACGATCGTAACGGAAGACTCGATCGATTCAGAAGTTCCTCAAGAGATAGAGCAACCCCGACTAGATATAGAACGACCCCAACTAGATATAGAGCGAACCCAACTAGAAATAGAACGACCCCAACTAGAGATAGAACGACCCCAACTAGAGATAGAACGATCCCGACCGGAGATAGAACGACCCCAACTAGATATAGAACGACCCCGACCGGAGATAGAACCCCTCCAAATCGCCACGGCTATTCAACCAAAAACACCATCCCGTCTTAAACAGAAGGATAGATACGAATATTACCCCGTTGGTCGGAATGAACTCGATGAGAGTTGGCAGGGCTTGCGGCCGCTACCTATAGCGAGTCCTTACCGAGAATTGGATGTTGTCGCGACAGTCATCGCGACGGCAAAACGGGGATTTTTCGATCGCCCGATCTACCGACCCCGACAACAGCACCGTCGGACGGTGGTACTTTTGATCGATCGATCCGAATCGATGATTCCCCTCGCGGGTTTCGGGAGACTGTGGGGGGAGGCTTGGAAAGCTGTTCCGCGGTACTATTTCGATAACGTCATCGGGGAACAGGTCTATCTAAACGATAGCGGTTGGCAGAGTATACCCCTCGCGGAAATGCTGGACATCTATCCCGCGGGAGAAACGGTTTGTATTCTTTACAGTGATGCGGGTGTTGCTAGGGGAGGATATAGCCGAGAAAGGCTGGAAGAAACCGAGAGAGAACTGAAACGCTTGACGGGGCGATTTTATCGGGTAGCGTGGCTGAATCCCCTGCCTAGTCCGCGATGGTTCGGGAATACGGCGATCGATATCGCCGATCTCGATGCGGATCTACCGAACTTTACCATGTTCGCGCTCGATACGGAATTTAGCCGGATGGTGACGTGGCTGAAAGGGGAAGCCATCCCCCCGCGAACCCTAAAGCCGGAATCGGTTCCCGACACGGAAGACGAGGCTTATTATTCCCTGTCCGTGGCAAGTCGGGTAAAAGTCCTCGGACTCGACTACGGGCAAGAAACCCTCGATCTCGCTACTCGTGGCGCGTTTCCCCTCGGATTAACTCCGGAATTGCTTCATTATCTACGAATTCAACTAAAATTAACCGCCCCGTGGTACGCGATCGCCGATGTTCTCCTCTCCAGTTTGGTGCATCGGGTAGAGGGGGATCTGTACGAAATGGAACGAGAGACGCGGGAATATTTATTAAAACGGTTAGATCGGCAGGAAATCGAAACAATCGCCCGACTTTTGCAAGACTATATTCAGGACGAACTGGATAAAAACGACAGTCAACAAAACTACCGACAAACCCAAGCGTGGACAGCCCTCGCCTATCTAGAACCGAGTGAAGCGGTGGAAGAGTTGAAAAAAGCCCTACGAGAAGCGATAACGGCGAATAATCGGATACGACTGGTTAGACTAGCCTCTCTCACCGATACCCTGTCCCCCGCGTTAACCGATTACGAACCCCTTATCACTTTTACCGAGGTCGCTTCCGCGTATGCTAGAGGAGACCGCGAGGGATTGTTAGATCTCGGTAAGGTTAGTCAGGGAGAGTTACAGAAAGCTTTATTGGATAAGTTAGAGAAAATCCGAACCCTCAAACGTTTTACCTCGGAAACGGTCTACGTGAACGAAAAAGGCGAGATCGTCAAACGCGAACCCGTCACCGCGGACTACTACGAGGAACCGCTAGGAAAGGGAATCGAACCCCTAACCATGATCCGAATTCCCGCGGGACAGTTCTGGATGGGATCGCCAGAAGAAGAAGATTATAGCAATGAGAAACCCCGACATCTGGTAAAAGTAAATGCCTTTTACATGGGACAGACCGCGATAACGCAAGTCCAATGGCGCGCGATCGCTTCTCGTGAAGATTTACGGGTATCACAATATTTAAACCCGTATCCAAGCCAATCTACAGGCGATAATCAACCCGTGAAACAAGTGACGTGGTACGACGCGATCGAGTATTGCGCGAGATTGTGTAAACTAACGGGAAAAAATTACCGTCTGCCGAGTGAAGCGGAATGGGAGTACGCTTGTCGGGCGATTCAGGAAACTAGGGTCAAAAATCCTCCGAAATATCCCCCCTTTCACTACGGGGAAACCCTAACGGGAGAACTGGCTAACTATCGCGCTTCCATTCGCTATCGGAAAGAACTGAAAGGAGAGTATAGGGCAAAAACAACCCCCGTGAGAAGTTTTCCCCCGAACGCGTTCGGACTGTACGATATGCACGGCAATGTTTGGGAATGGTGCGAGGATGACTGGCACGACACTTATCGAGGCGCGCCGGATGATGGGAGCGCGTGGAGCAAGAATGATAATCGTTCTCAAAAAATCAAATGTCTGCGGGGCGGTTCTTGGCACTCCGATCCTGTCTATTGCCGCTCTGCCTACCGCGGCAGGAACCATCCCGGTATCGTCGTCAGCTATTTCGGTTTTCGGGTGGTCTGTTCGCGCTCAGGATTCTTCCCCTCTTCTCTTTAATTCTTTTTCCCTCTTCTCTTTCCTCTTTTCTCTCCGATTATCGCCGTCAGACGATCGCATTTTTCGGGGGATTGTGGCAGAGTACGGATATGTCCTGTTCGATCGCTCTCCGCGCCCCTACATTATCCTCTCGATGGTGATCCGAAAACCTATCTACCCGTGCGAAGAATCACCGGTCATTCTCTCCAAATCAAGTACAGTGTGGGAGTGGATAAAATGTACGGGATTTTTCGGAAAAGCTATGAAAACCATAGAGATGACCATTTGGGAAGCTCGATTAAATCGATCGAAAGAACCCGCGAGAACCTTCGCATTAACCCTCGAACGGCTGGAATATCTCATCGAGCGGGGACTAATCACGAGAGATTCGATCGAGACCGATTCCCTCGTTCCCGATCTAGTTTCCCTCGTCGATCGGTTATCGCGCGAGAAAGACAAATTCGAGAGTTTAGAACTGATCGGTTTCACGAGAGGCGGCCTCTTCGTAATCGAGGGCGTGAAACTTCAAGCCAGAAAGCCTTTTCAAGATCGTCTGTACGAATTTTTCCGCGAGATCCTATCGGGAAAACAACCGAGCGAATTCAGCTTGCAAAATAACGCCCTCAGCGTTCGATGGGCTTAATAGCCGAGGATGTATACTCGTTCCCGCGAACAATTAGCCCGGAATGAAAGCGGTATCCTCGCTCGATCGAAGGATTCCCGCGAGAACGTCGGCGCTTCAAAAGACGTAACACGATTCGGTTATCCCTCCCGCGAAAATGGAGAGTTTAGAGTGGGAAGCGCGCCACGGTCTTCTCGAACTCTAGCCGTAAACTATCCACGATCGGGGATCTCCATGAAAGCTCCGTTAACTCTTCACTGCTACAAACTACCCCTCTGGAAACGAATCGGGTCGAATATCAGCCTAATATGCCACCGAATTAGCCTATTTCTCTTCGTTACTTCCTTTCGCTATCCTGGCTCGTCTTTAGCGATCGCCGGGTTACTTTTGGCGATGGGAACGTGCGGGGAACCGCTCTCGTTGAACCATCCCGAGCCGTTCGTCGCGCTCTGTTTGCTTCTCCGCGTGGCGAGCGTCGCGCTGGGATTAGCCTGGATCGGTCTCCTGGTGTGCCGTCTATCGCTTCAACGCGCTCAAACCGATTCCTGGAAACAACGGATGCGGGAAAACGAGGAATATTTACGTCATCGGGTGAGCGTGTTGGAGGATTGGCTCGTTTTTCCCGGTTGGAAATCTTGCGAGGGAACGATCGAGGTACAATACCGCTCGGAAACCCCCCGCTCTCCGAGATGGTGATTCTTTTCCGAAAATTATCGGGAGCGCGCGCTAGAGATCTAGATCCGCGCGCTCCGGTAAAGCGATCGGCGATTTTCCCGCTTCTTCAAAAAACGTAATATCGCCCGTCCACAATTTTGTTAACAATAAAAACTATCCCGTCTCGTCGAGTGAAAAGCCATGATCGATCGCTCCCGTCCCCCCCGATCGCGCGATCCCGTCAAAACTTTCACGATCGATAAATTATCCGTGCGGATCTATGAATCCGTCACCGAATTAGCCCGAGACGTTGCTTTTTTGTCTAGAGACTATTTACGGGACGTGCTGAGCGATCGGGAAACCGCTTCCGTAATCCTCGCCACGGGCAATTCTCAAATAGAATTTCTCGATGTTTTCGTCAACTCCGAGGATTTAGATTGGTCGCGGATCGAATTTTTTCACCTCGATGAATATCTGGGAATCGATGCCGCTCATCCCTCTAGTTTCCGTCGTTATCTGCGCGAGCGAGTGGAAAAATTGATCAAACCGAAGCGATTTCATTATATCGAGGGAGACGCGTTAGAACCGATCGAGGAATGCGATCGCTACACGAAACTTTTACAGGCACGATCGCTCGATCTCTGTTGTCTCGGAATCGGCGAAAACGGACACCTCGCGTTTAACGAACCCTCGGTAGCCGATTTCCACGATCCGCGTCTGGTGAAAATCGTGAAATTAGATATCAAAAATCGCGAGCAACAGGTAAACAACGGTCATTTTCTCACCGTGGAAACCGTACCGCAATACGCGTTCACGCTAACGATCCCCGCGATTCTCCAAGCTCGAAAAATTTTCTGTCTCGCGACGGGAAAACGAAAAATACAGGCGATCGAACAGATGCTCGGAGGAAAAATCGACACGAATTGTCCGGCTTCCATCCTTCGAGAAATCCCCGGGGCGACGCTCTTTTTAGATAGCGCTTCCGCGGCTTCTTTCTACTGAATTTGTCGGTTTAAATCTTCTAAAATTCCCCGGCCGAGAAGAAAGCCGATCGCTAGATGATAGGGAACGAGCCAGAAAATTACCGGATAGATCCAGAAGAAAAATAATGTAATTAATAAAGGATAAAAACTGGCGATCGATAGCCCGATCGCCGCCGCGAGATTGTAGAAATAAAACCGAAAGGTAAAAGAAATCACCCGAAACTCGCTCGCTATATCGGTTCGTTGTAAGAGCGATCGAAGATAATTCCCTTGAAAATAAAAGGAAATGGCATTGATTAAAATACTGGCAAAAATCAGGATCGGAATGGAATAAGTATAGGGAAAACCATTATTCCCGTAGCGCGGCCGATGCCAATGCCAGGCTATCGCGAGGATAATCGGCGCGGAAAATAGAAGGACTAACCGAAGATAGGAAATCCGGAATCGATCGAGAATCGCGCGACGGGTACGGGGAGAAATCGAGGGTAGATCCTGCATAAACCGTTTTCTGTAAATTCTTTCTGTAGTCGATCACCCGCCGAATATTTTATCCCTCTAATTCGGGATAAGCTTTTCAACCCTCTTTCTATTGTTACATACGGATCGACTTATCCCGCCCTAAAAATCGCGCTTCTGGCTAAAATATCAAAGTATATCGGGTTCGGGGGTAAATCGCTCGCGTTTGGAGGGATGAGCGCCGCGCTCGATCGACAGCGAGACCCGCGAGAATTAAGATAGGGAATAACGAGAAAATCGATTCCGTTCATGACCCGACAGCCGCACGATCGCTTCGCCAAACAGTACCTAGAAGAACTCCTCTCCTCTCTAGGAACCGTAGAAATCAGTAAAGAGATCACCGACGAAACCCGGCAGATCGATATCTTTTTCTCGCCGAACCCCGATCGGGCGATCGACCCCGATCGATTGGGAATCCTCGGTAAAATCGCTCGAAATACCGCTCTCATCGAACCCTATCGCAACTCTCCCACTCGATCGGAAGTCCGCGACTGCCTGTTAAAACTGTTTACCGTTTTCGCCGAAAGTAAACGTCAGGCAAAGCGGGAGAATACCGCCTATAACGAGGAAAATTTACCCTCTCTCTGGATTCTCGCCCCTTCCGCAAGTCCCGCCCTCCTAGAAGGGTTCAATGCTAAATTAAAGGAAGATTGGTTAGAGGGAATCTATTTTTTCCCCCCGTTTCTCCGGACGGCGATCGTCGCCATTAACCGGCTACCCGACATCCCCGAAACCCTGTGGCTACGACTTCTCGGACGGGGAAGCACCCAAGATCGGGCCGTTCGAGAATTGCTAACCCTGCAACGAGACGACTCTCTCCGTCAAAACGTGCTGGAATTGCTGGTTAGTTGGCGCGTGAGCGTCGAAATTCAAAATAAGCTAGACGAAGAAGATCGAGAGGTATTTATGACCTTATCTCAAGTGTACTTGGAGTGGAAAGAAGCCACCAAACAGGAAGGGCAACAGGAAGGACAACGATCGATGATCGAAAACCTCCTACGAGTCCGCTTCGGGGAGTTAGACGAAACGCTCGATCGAGTGGTCAATGCCCTGTTAGAATTATCCCCCGCGGAGTCCAGTCGCTTACTCCTAGAATCCAGTCGCGAGGAGTTGATCGATCGCTTCGATCGAGCGGGATAACCTACCCCACCACCGATAAACTATCGACCACGATCGAGGGAGTGTAACACGAACCGTTCCACTGATTATCCGCGCCGAGGGCGATCGTCTGTTGTAGCGCGGTGTAGACATTACCCGCGACCATTGTATCTTTTACCCGGCCGGTGATTTTCCCCTTCTGTACCCGATAACCGAGATCGATATTCACCGAAAAATCCCCGGAAATATCCGCCCCGTGACCTAAAATCTGATCGATCACCACCGCGTCATCGAGTCCCGCGATTAACTCCGCGAGAGTTCCCTCTCCAGGTTCGATGATTAGATTCACCAGATCGGGCATGGGATAAACGCCTAAACTGGGGCGAAAACCGTTTCCGGTGGTCTGTTTGCCGAGAATTCGAGCGGTGGTTCGATCGAGATAAAATTCCCTCACCCGTCCCTTTTCCAACAGGGAGAGAAAGCGCGTCGGGGTTCCCTCGTCATCGAACGGACAGCCGTAGGGATCTCGATCGGGCTGTTGACTCATGGTAATCTGCTCGGAAACCACCGATTCGCCGATTTTCTCGCTCCACGGCGAGGATTTTTCTAAAACCTGTTTTCCGTTCAAAGCCGCCGCTACCGTTCCCCACAACATCGTCGCCGCGTTGGGAGTGAACAGGATCGGCACGCGTCCGGTGGGGGGACTAACATTCGCTTCCGCCCATTGTAAACGCTGGAGTAACTGCTCGACGATCGGGTCGGGATTCGGGATTCCCCGCGTGTACTCTCCATCGTACACCGCGAGAAAGTCCTCGCCCCGCACCCACTCGATCCCCGCGTAATAACTGACCGCGGTATCGATATACTCGCAGTACAGCCCCTCGGAGTTGACCAATCGCGTCGTGTCCCGCTCGCATTCCAACTCGCCGCTACAGAGTACCTCCGGGTATTTGTCCCGAATTCGGGCGATAATCTCCGTTCCCATGTCGATTAACGCTTCCACCTCGATCGAGCGTCCCACCTCCGGATAAATCGCCTCCCGCGGTGGAGAGAATTCGATTTCCTCCGGCACGTTCAGACGGGATAATTCTAAAGCCGTCTCGACCAGAACCGACGGCTCCACGTCCCCGTAACCCACCGCTAACCCCGGACACCCCTCGCGCCATAGTCTCAGCGCCGTTCCCTCCGACTCGGAACTCTCTAACTGTTTGAGACGATTCGCCTCGAAAAATACGGGACGGGAGATAGACGAGGATTGATAAACTTCAGCGCGCGACGCGCCGGATTTTAGGGCTAAATCGATAATTTCCCGCGGATCGATGGTCATAAAATACACTATACCTTACAACAAATAACGGAGCGATCGACGATCCGATCCTAGATCCTCTAGAGAATGTAGTCAAAGATACGAAGCGATCGGGCAGATTGTAATATACCTGGCCATAGTAACGATCCAGGCGTTCGTAACGTCTACCCGCGCGACCAACGGTTCAGTCAGGGCGTTATTTTCAGGGATTAGTAATTTCGGAGGGAATCGTGACGACTTTTCTTTCCTCGATCGCCTCATTATCGACCGATTCCCCGTCGGCCGACCCCTCGCGAGTCGATCGGGCGTTTCCCGTCGTTTATTCTACTTTATCTCCTTCCGCGCTGGCCGATCTCGTTCTCTCCCGTTACCCGATCGATCTGCCGAAAAACTGTCAGTTCTGGCATCGGGGATTGAGCGATGTCTATCTTCTGGAAACCCTGACGACCTCCTATATCCTACGCGTGTCCCACTGTCACTGGCGGGGGAAATCGGAGATCGATTTCGAGCTTGAACTGTTGGACTTTCTCGATCGATGGCGGGTTCCCGTGGCCGCCCCGATCCGTACTCGTGACGGGGAATTATCCGTCGAGATTACCGCGCCGGAGGGTGAACGGTACGCGGTTCTTTTCCCCCTCGCGCCCGGACAGGTGGCGATCGGCGATTTCACCCCCGATCAAGCCCGTAAATTAGGCTCGATCGTCGCTAGAATCCATCAGGTTTCGCGTAATTTTCAAACTCTCGCCCACCGTCACCCCCTCGACTCGAAATATCTCCTCCGCGATTCCCTACAGACGATCGCGCCCTTCCTACACCAGCGTCCGGCGGATTTACAGTTTCTCGTCGAGACGATCGCCGAGATCGAGACGGTGATGGCGCGTTTACCCGCGAGCGCCCCCTACTGGAACGTGTGTTGGGGCGATCCCCACAGTGGCAACGTGCATATCACCGCGGATAATCAGATGACCCTGTTCGATTTCGATCAGTGCGGTTACGGTTGGCGCGTCTTCGATCTGGCGAAATTCCTGCAAGTTTCCCTACAATCCGGGGTACACCGTCAGGTTCGTCAGGCGTTTATCGAGGGATACGACGAGATCGCGAAATTATCCCCGATCGAGCGATCGAGCCTACAATCTCTCACCCAAGCGGCCTATATCTGGTCTTGGGCGATCCATCTGAATAATACGAAATTGACCGATTACAGCCGTTTGGACGGCGGTTACTTTACCGCCCGCCTCTCCACGCTGAAACGCTTGAGAACGCGGGAATGGGAGTTATTTTAAGGGGTCGTGCCACATTAATTTTCCCGTCGGGATAGGCAACAGGCAATAGGGTGAGCGAGACGCGCGATTCATTTGACCTCGGTATTTAGATATTGGCGACAACGCGGGCGCGGCCTTGATTTTTCGCGGCGAGGAGGGCGAGATCGGCGCGTTCGATCACGGTTTCGAGGTGGGTATCCTCCTTTTGATAACCCGCGACACCGATGCTGAGAGTGACCGAGATCTCTCGATCGCCGATCGAGATTTTCAAACCGCCGATCGCTTGACAAATGCGTTTTGCCGTGCAAAGGGCGTTCTCGATCGTGGTTTCGGGGAGAATCGCCACGAATTCCTCGCCGCCCCAGCGTCCGAAACCATCGACGTTCCGGAGACAATCGCGGATCGCGCGCGCCACGGAGATCAGGGTTTCGTCTCCCGCGGCGTGACCGAAAGTATCGTTCACTTTTTTAAAATAATCGATATCGATAACTAACACGGAAAACGATCGACTATAACGGGCGACGCGTTGGAATTCTTTCTGACCGAACGTAAAAATCGCCCGACGGTTCGGAACCCCGGTTAAATAGTCGGTGACGATCGATTCTTCGAGTTGAGACTTGGCTTTTTTGAGTTCGTCGCGGGTTTTTTTCAGTTCTAGATGGGTTTTGACCCGAGCGAGAAGTTCGTTACTATAAAAAGGTTTCGTCACGTAATCCACCGCGCCGCTATCGAACGCGCGAACGATATTTTCCTTGTCATTATTGGCGGTGAGGAAGATAATCGGGATCTCGCGATAACGGGGATCTCGCTTCAAAATCTGACAGACCTCGATCCCCCCCATCTCCGGCATCATCAGATCGAGCAGGATCAGGTCGGGATCGGCTTTCTTGACCCGTTCGATCGCCTGTTTCCCGCTACTGGCGAAGGTGGTCGCGTAACCCTCGTTATCGAGGATCTCGATGACGAGTTGCAGATTTTTACTCGCGTCATCGACGACTAGAATCAAACAGTCTTCGGGGTTGAACTTAAAAGCGATCATAGGTGATTCGCGAGAGATGGGGTGTCGGGAGGTGAGGGAGATGGGGAGATGGGGGGATGGGGAGATGGGAGATATTTTCGGAAAAAGACTACTTTTAATCGATTCATTTTTCCCCTTTCCCCTTTTCCCTTTCCCCTTCCCTCCTGCCTCCCGAGATCAATTTTCCTCGATCGAGCGGATCAGATCGGGAAATTCGGCGACGGTTTCCGGCAATCGATCGTCGAAGCTCTCGACGCGCTCGGATAAGCGCCGGCTGTAATCTTGGAGCGCGTCGCGGGGAAACTCTCGGGCTAATTGTTGTATATTAGCGGCGAATTGGCGTAGTTCCTTCGTTTTCATGGTTTTAATCAGGTCTTTCCAACGAGTATCCCGCTCGTGGCGCAATTTTTCCAGTAAGCTGGCTTTTGCCACCCCGTTCGGATAGTTTTCCTCCGGGAAGAAGGCCCGGACGCGGAGAGCGTCGGTGTCTACCGGGGTCAACCCGTTGTATCCAAAGAGATCGCGCTCGCTCCCCCCGATCGATCCCTCGGTCGCGGGTTCCGACACCCTCACCCTCGGGAAAAGAAACGTGAACCGGCTTCCTTTGCCCAACTCGCTAGAGAGTTCGATCCGTCCCCCCAGCATTTCGGTGAGACGTTTGGTAATCGTCAATCCCAATCCCGTACCACCGTACTCGCGGGTACTCTGTCCCGATCGCTGGGTGAAAATCTCGAACACCCGATCGAACTGATCCGCGGGTATGCCGATCCCCGTATCCTCGATCGTCAGGATCATGTCCACGAAACGTTCGTTACCGTCCGCGGCCGCGCTTGTCCGTGCCCGGGCTGTTAGGGTAACACCGCCCAGTTCGGTAAATTTCAGGGCGTTGCCGACCACATTAAACAGGATCTGTCGTAAACGTACCTCGTCGAAATCGATCGCCGGGGGCAGACTATCCTCGATCCGCACCCGCAGGAATAGAAATTTCTGTCGCGCCTCGATCGAGAAAATATGCGCGATCTCGGCGAGTAACTGCCGGATGGCGATCGGTTCGTAGACCGGCTGGAGCTTCCCGGCCTCGATTTTAGATAGATCGAGAACATCGTTAATCAGAGTCAACAGGGCGCGCCCGCCGGTGGCGATCGACTCCAGGTAAGAACGCGCCCGCTCATCGACTTCCGTATCCAGCATCAGTTGACAGAATCCCAAAATCGAGTTGAGGGGGGTGCGGATCTCGTGACCCATATTGGCTAAAAACTCGCTTTTCGCCGTGTTCGCAACTTCCGCCGCCTCTTTCGCCCGTCGTAACTCTTCCTGCGCCTGTTTTTTCTCGGTGATATCGTCGAGCGTCCCCACCAGACGGTAGGGTTGTCCGGACTCCGCGCGGATACATTTCGCCTTGGCTTCCGCCCAGATATAATGGCCGCGCCGGTGTTTTATCCGGTGAATATGCTCGAAAAAATGAGTTTTACCGTTTAAATGCGCTTCTATCGCCTCGATCGCCCCCGCTCGATCTTCGGGATGAATATTCTCGATCCAGGAACTCACTTTAGCGGGCAGGGGAGCGTCCGCGTGACCGACGATCTTCATCCAGACCGGCGAGTAATAAACCTCGTGGGAACGGAGATCCCAATCCCAGATACCGTCGTTGGTCCCGGAAACCGCGAGCGCGTATCGTTCCTCGCTCTCGCGCAGGCTCGTCTCTACCTCTTGCCGGCGTTGGATCTCCCGCGTCAGATCCTCGTTCAGTTCCAGCAGTTCCCGCGTCCTCTCGACGACACGGGTTTCCAGGTTCGCCTTCGCCTCGTTCAACTCTCGAAACTGTTCTCCCAGCGCGCGGGTCATCGTCTGAAAGTTCCCCGATAGAATGTCCAGTTCGGCGATCCCGGACGAGGGGATCGTTTCCTCTCCCGCGATAATTCTATCCCCGACAATTTTCGCCGGGATATCGGTCGTTCGTTTCCCTAGCTCTAAAATCGGCCGGATCAGGCGATCGCTCACCGCTTTCGAGACCGCCAATCCGAGAAACGAAATCATTAACATCAACGATAGACTTTTTAAATACAGACGTTGTAGGGATTCGATATAGGGAGCGGTGGGGAGCTTGGTGACGATTTTCCAGGGCAGGATCTTTCCGACCGGTACCTCTCGCGCGTAAAACGATCGCTTCCAACGCACCATGATCGGGGTATAGGCGGTATAGGGAGGGAGCCATTGAAAGGAAAATCGATCGATATCGCGGATCTCGCCGTTTTCCCGCGGGTTGTACGCTGTACCGACGGCGAGTTGTTTTTGACTGTCCGCGATCACCCGATTCTCCCGATCGAGTAGGATATTGCGAATATTCGGATGGTTGGCCGTCAGGAGACCCGGCAGTTGTCCCGCGTCGATCGAACCGTATACCACCCCGCGAAAATTTCCCCCGACCCGAATCGGCACTTGAAGATCGACGCGCGGGGAGTTCGAGACCGCGTCGGTATGGATTCTCGGAATTCTCGGTTGTCCGACGCGCGAGATCTCCCGAAAATCGTCGGGGGATAGGACGTGTTGGCCGAGTTTCGATTCTTCCTCCCCGTCGTTCCCCGGATACGCGGCCACGACTTTACCCGTCGCGTCGGTGACGTACAGTTCGAGAAAGAAGGGAAAGGCGATTTTTAGCACGTCGATGCGTTCTTGTAATTCCGCCGGGGAGAAAGATTCTTGTCGGGAATACTCTCTCGCGAGAGCGGTGAGAACCAGCAGTCGATCGTTGTACCACTCGTCGAGATGATTGACGATTCCCGCGGTGGCGGTGTTTAATTCCGCGTGGATCGCCGTCTCGATGTTCTGAAAGCTCTGCTGTCCGTTAATCACCGTCAGGATCAGCGAGGGAAAGAACACGAAAGCCACGAAGAGATTGAATAAAGTTTCCTGAAGGGAAAGTTCCTGCCGTCGCGCGCGTCCTTCGACGAGACGGGCGATCGGTAGGTAGAAAATCATAAAATTGGCTATAATCGCGTTAAAAATTTCGTTAACCGTCTGTTTGGTCACGATTAACCAGAGTTGTTCCGGGGGAACCCTCATCACTCCCCCGTAAAAAATCAGCACCAGGAAAATGCCGAGGGCGATCCAGTACAAACCGGCCAGCAAAACGAGACTCTGGTTATGGTGACGGAGAAAGAAATCGGCGGCCCGGTAAAAAAACCTTAACCCGAATCCCCGCCGACGGGAAGGGTGCAGGAGAAGACCGACGAAAAGGATCTCGCAGGTCATGATGACCATCGCGTAGGGATGTCCCCAAAGACTATACGTGTAGCTACTACCGATCGCCGCCGTCAGAACTCCCGCGAGCGTCCCGTAGAAATAGACCGCGATCAGGGCGAAAATATTTCCGAACAGAAAATCCAGACCGAAAAATAGAGGTAGATGAAAATAATTGCCTAAATAGCTGAAAATAATTAGAAATACGAAGATAATAGGCGATTTCTTCCCTAATCCTAGTAGATGGGCGAATTTCATGGGAATCGAGCGACAATAGCGGGCGGGGAATTTTCTACCCCTATTGTAGAAGTCAATATCCCTTTTTCCTGTCATATCTTTCCCGGACAAGAAACGGCGCGAGCGACGTGTCGCTAGGGCTTGTCAACGGTCAACCGTAGACTTCCGGCAAAAATTAAAACTCTCTTGAGGCGCTATCTATCTAGCCGCTACCGTTATTGGGCTTGAAGAACGTGGCGATCCGTCCTCCCCTCTCCCGGTTGGTCGTGGCGACGATCGCCGGTATCCTAAACTATACTGGGGTTAGGAGCCGATTATTCAACAACCCTTGTAATGACTGACGATCCGTTCCTCGATGGCCGTTGGAACCCCGAAGATATCGATCGAGCGATCTTCGATGTCGGCACGATTCAGGAAGAACTCAACTATAAGCGGGCGCGCGCGTCCCTCGGCAAACTGGTCGATCGCCTCGATCTGACTTCCCCGGAAAAAGTCGGACTGGAAGCGGAGCTCGATCGACTGGTGGGAATGCTGGAAAAACTCGATCGGGATCTCGTGCAGATCGCCGCTTTCGGCATGGTGGGACGGGGTAAATCCTCCGTTTTAAACGCCCTCGTCGGTCAAGAAATCTTTCAAACCGGCCCCCTGCACGGAGTCACCCGGGCGATCGACGGGGTGGATTGGCACTTACGCGCCGATGATAACCTGCCGAACCTCCAACGTCTCACCCTAGACAGTCAGGGAACCGCCACGGTACAACTACTCGATACACCGGGAATCGACGAGGTAGACGGGGAAACGCGGGAACTTCTGGCTTGTGAGGTCGCCACACACGTAGATTTACTCCTTTTCATCGTATCGGGCGATATTACGAAAGTGGAATTTTCCGCCCTCTCGCGGTTACGGGAGGCGGGCAAACCGATGATATTGGTGTTTAATAAAATCGATCAGTACCCGGAGGCCGATCGGATGGCGATCTATAACAAGATCGTCTCGGAAAGGGTGAAAGAATTACTCTCTCCCGACGAGATCGTGATGGTGGCCGCGTCGCCGTTGGTCACGGAGGCCTCGATCGATGCCGACGGCAAACTGCAACGGCGTACTTTCCGGGGACGGCCGCGGGTGGAAGATTTAAAACTAAAAATCCTGGAAATTCTCGATCGGGAGGGAAAATCGCTAATCGCGCTCAATTCTCTCCTGTACGCCGACGAGGTAAACGAACGGATCGTCGCGCGTAAGATGGCGATTCGGGGCGAGGCCGCGGATCGGTTAATCCAGAGGGCGGTGATGATGAAAGCGGCGGCGATCGCCCTTAACCCGGTGACGGTGTTCGATCTCTTTACCGGGGCGATTATCGACGTGGCCATGATTCTCGCCCTATCGCGATTGTACGGTATCGATCTCACCCGCGCCGGGGCGATCGGTCTCCTGCAAAAAATCGCCCTCGGTATGGGGGGAATCAGCGCCAGCGAATTTCTCACGACTTTGGGCTTGAGTTCTCTAAAAGGTCTGCTAGGACTGGGCGCGCCCGTGACGGGGGGGATCTCGCTACTCCCCTACACCTCGATCGCTCTCGCGCAAGCCGGGGTCGCCGGGGTTTCTGGTTACGCCATCGGTCAGGTGACGAAAACCTATCTAGCCAACGGCGCGACCTGGGGGCCGGACGGGCCGAAAGCCGTCGTTACCCGTATCCTCGATTCCCTCGATGAAGCCTCGATCCTCAACCGAATCCGCTGGGAATTAGCGGCTAAGTTGGGGAATCAAATCGGCAGGAATTAGGGGTGGGAGGCAGGAGGCAGGAGGCAGGAGGCAGGAGGGAAGGGAGTAGGGAGTAGGGAATAGGGAGTAAATTTCTCGAAACTCTCGATTTTTTCCCGAAATGATCTCCTCTCTATCTTGATTTCTCACTCCGAACCCCTCACTCCGAACTCCTTATCCCCCCATCTCCCCGCCGGATTTATCCGTCGAAATCGAGTAATTTTTTCGTGTGAACGATCGCCGCCACGATCACCGAATCGCCTTGAATTTGATAGATGAGGCGATAGGTGTAGGCGCTTTTCTCGCGGATCGTTTCATCGCTAAACTCGGCGCAGTGTTTTCCCGATAGCGGGGAAGTCTCTAGAGAGCGGCTGGTATCGAGAATCCTGCGAACGACCGCCGCGGCGTAGGAGGGGGAATCCCGCCCGATGTAAGTGGCGATCGCGTCCACGTCCTCGATCGCTTTAGACGACCACACTACTCGATAAGCCATGAGAGAAACATTGTTAACGGATAGATAACCAAGACGAACGGGAAAGCGATCGAGCGAGATCGATGTCCTACTCGCCCGTTACTGACTCCCAACCGCTTAACCCTCACTTATCAGGATATTCGAGATGCTCCCCCGCGTATATAGTCACTTTCCATTTTAGAGATCCCCGAGAATTTTCAACCCCGCGCCGGGAGACAGGGCGTTCGATTATCGATCTCTACTATTCAACAATTCTCGGGTTTCCTAGACCTCGCCCGATCGAGAAATTACCGGATAGGGCGAGCTTTCGAGAGAATTATTCGATAAATTTCAGTAATTTAACCTTGGCGGAGGGTCGATCGCTATAGCGGGCGGCGGTAGTTTCCAAACTCTGCAATTGTGCCGAAGCCAGGCCGCAGGGGTAGCCGAATTTCGCTTTCACCCGATCGCTCCCCTCCCGTAACGCGGCGCGCGATCGCTCTAGAAAATCAGCTAGTTCGTACTCGACCTCGGATTCGAGATACCGTTTCACCACCAGGGAGGGAGAATAACAGATCTCCTCGGTTCCATCGGGCCACCGGATCTGAAAGCGTACTTCGGGCATAGGTTGAGAATTGTGACGGGAAATTCGGGTAGATTCGCTCTGAATTTTACCAAGAGAGCGCGTTAACGGGGAGATCCAAGCGGTCGATCTCGCTACTAAAGAGAACCGAGCCGGGGTGTCAAAACGCGGGATTGATTTTACAATTTGTTAGGTACACTCGCTCTCTCGCGCTCTGAAACAAGGGAAAAAAACGTGTTTGGACCGTCTTTTCAACTCGGGAAATTCCTCGGAATACCCTTACTTCTCTCTCTATCCGCCGGTCTAGGCCTATCCCTACCCCTTGCCGCTCTAGCCGCTCCCGTGGCGGTATTGCGAAGTCCGGAAAACGCCGGACAATGGCCCGAGATCTCCGATCGCCTGCGGACGGCCGGAGTGAATTATTGCGTTCTAGAGAGTAAAAACTGGCGCGGAGACGGGGATCTAGAGCGGGTGAGTGTCCTGTTACTGCCCAACGTCGAGAATATTAGCGGTCTACAAGCCTCTTCCCTGAGCCGATGGATGAATCGGGGGGGGAAAGTGATCGTCACCGGGCCGACGGGGAATCTTTCCGAGGCGGCGATTCGCAATCAACTGCGCGCGATCTTCGGGGCTTATTGGGGATACCCGAACTCGCGGTCCTACACCCTCCGTCCCGCTAATCTAGGAGGGTTTAAAAATCAAAGGCCTTTAGCCACGAGTCTGGTTGGTGGGGTGATCATTCCCACCGGCGTGAATAGTCAAACGGCCGCGGTGTGGGGCGCGAAAGAGAATCCCCCCGCGGTGGTGGTGACGACCAATTCTACTTTTCTGGGTTGGCGTTGGGGAACGAACGCGGTAGCCCCCATCGAAGTGGATAGCGCGTGGATAGCGGCGGCTTTACAACGCTACGGCATCGATCGGGGCCCGGACTCTACCGGGGGAAACGATTGTAATCAACGCTCGATCGCCCGCGTTACCCCCGCCCCTCTACCCACCGCGCCGGCCCCCCGTCGGCAGGCTCCCCCGTCGGCGAGTACCCGGTCTACCCCTCCCCCACCGCCGACCACGACCGCGGTTGTCCCCCGAACGATCCGCGATCGCGACGCGCTCAACCCGCGGGATATCCAGAGGATGAGCGAGGAACTACAGGGATTGATCGGTCGCTACGGGACGGCCCTACTCGCGGCGGAGGCCGGAAACGGCGGTCGATGGCCGATCGATAAGGAAAAAGAACCGGAAGCGCGGGAGGGGGCGAAAAACGAGTCTCCCGATAACGGCCGACGTTTTCGTCAGTCGATCGGGAGCGCTAGGGCGATGTTAAACGATTTCCAGCAGTTGGTGGCGCGCGGGGAGTTCGCCCGGGCCCGGGAATTCTGGTTAGAGGCCCGGCGCGGGTTATGGGATAGTTACCCGACCGATCGGGTGATCGCCCAGCCGGAGATCCGGGCGATGTGGCTCGATCGGGGTACGATCGTCAAGGCCCGATCGGAGGAAGATCTGGCGAAAGTGTTCGATCGCATGGCCGAGGCGGGCATTAATCTGGTCTTTTTCGAGACGGTCAACGCCAGTTACACTATCTATCCCAGTCGCGTCGCCCCGGAACAGAATCCCCTCACCCGCGGTTGGGACCCCCTCAAGGCGGCGGTCAAGTTAGCCCACGAGCGGAATATGGAGATTCACGCGTGGGTTTGGGCGTTCGCGGCGGCCAATCAAAAGCATAACGAGGTTCTCGGTCAACCGAAAAATTATCTCGGCCCCGTTTTATCCCGGAATCCCGATTGGGGCGCGACCAATAAATCCGGGGGCGCGTTCGACTACGGCCGCGAGTCGAGAAAGGCGTTTTTCGATCCCGCCAATCCCGCGGTACAGGATTATCTCGTCTCTCTGTACGAGGAGATCGTCCGGAATTACGACGTGGACGGGGTGCAGTTGGATTACATCCGCTATCCGTTCCAAGACCCTCGATCGAATCAAACCTACGGCTACGGCAAAGCCTCGCGGACGCTTTTCCAACAGATGACGGGAGTGGACCCGATTACCCTATCTCCGGGAAATCCGCTCTGGGAGAGTTGGACGGCGTTTAAAATCCAGCAGATCGATTCTTTTGTCTCGCTCGTTTCCACCCGACTCAAGGGGATACGCCCGGATCTAAAACTATCGGTGGCCGTGTTCCCGATGGCGAAACAGGAACGACTCTATCGCATCCAACAACACTGGGAGAATTGGGGGCGGAATCAATGGGTGGATATGATCTTTTTGATGACCTACGCGCTCGATACGGGAACGTTGGAGGATAAGACGGAATTGGTCCTCGATCGAGAGAGCGCGGGATCGAGTTTAATTATTCCCGGTATCCGTCTGTTAAAGGTTCCCGATCCCGTGACGATCGATCAACTACAATTTATCCGCAATCTCCCGACCGCTGGTTTCGCCCTTTTCGCCACGGAAAATTTAAATCCCAATCTACAGGTACTTTTAAACCGGACGCAGGGCGCGATCACGTCCCGGAAAGGGGAACCGTTACCCCACCGACAACCGTTTAAAACCGCGGCGGCGCGTTTTCAGGTACTCCGTCAGGAATGGAATTTCCTCCAGACGAATAATTTTCTGGCGATGGACGAGGGAGCTTTGAAGACGTGGGAACAGGAAGTGAGCGAGGTGGCGAAAAAGCTCGATCGACTGGCAACCGATCCGAACCCGGCTAATTTTTCCGCCGCGCAATACGCTTTATCGAGATTTAGCGATCGATTCGATCGATGGATGTTCTCGCAAAAAGAAGTTTTTCCCTATCAAGTACAAGTGTGGAGAAATCGCCTGGAAACGCTCGCGAGGTTGTTAAATTACGGCCAGAGAGTGGAATTGAAATAAATCCGCGTCGGGTTATTCCGAACCGCGATCGAAGGTGAAACCCCCTGAAAAGCGGTCAGGGATCTTGATTTTCGGAAGGTTTAACGGCGATCCGGACTTGCAGATCGATCGCTTCCAAAAATTCCACGAGGGCGTAAATTTCCGCGCCGCCACTTTCCGCTAACAGCGCTAACAGTCGATCGTACCGTTGACGCGCGGACTCGGAAAACTCGTTCCCAACCCGATAAGCCTCGACAACATTACTCAAAACTTCGGGTAACAACCGAGGTTCATCACCACCTTCTTCTAAAACCACTTCCAGATACCCCGCGCGTTCCTCGGGATCTTGTAGGGATTCAATCAGCCATTCATGATAATCAATAGTCCTCGGTGCTTTGACTGTTTCCATAATCCCTCCAATAAAGTTGGGCTTGATAAATATCCTGCTGTTGTGTACTCTTATCTCCCGCACAAAGAAGCACCACGAGCGTTAACCCGTCTTGTCCGAAATAAATGCGATAACCCGGCCCGTAATCGATTCTAAGCTCGAATACTCCCTGCCCGACAGATTTACTATCTCCCAAGTTACCGACTTTAACACGAGCGAGTCTAGATCTTATTCTTAGTTGAGCTTGCCTATCTCGCAAGGAATCGAACCATTCCCGAAAAGGAATCCTGCCAGTGGCGGTTATGTAAATTTTAATCTTTCTAGGCTGTACTGTCATAGCCTTATATACAGTTGTGGCGAGTTGGTTTCGATTTCAACCGCGGAACTTTCGCGCTCGCCCTCGCCGTACCTTATTATAGCCATTATAGCCGTCGCGCCAGTCTTAATTTCGCGGAACGAGAACGGGGATTTTCCTCCTGTTCCTCGCGCGTCGGAACGATCGGTTTCTTCGTGATAACCTGTAAAATTTCCCGATCGCGAAAGTGATATTTAATCATCCGATCTTCGAGACTGTGAAAACTGATAATCCCGATAATCCCGCCGGGGACTAACCAGTTCGGCGCTTTTTCGAGAAATTTTTCTAGCGATTCTAATTCTTGATTAACCGCGATCCGGAGGGCTTGAAAAACGCGGGTAGCCGGATGGATTCGCCCGTAACGGTAACTGCGGGGGACGGAACGAGCGATCGCTTCAGCGAGTTCCGTTGTCGTCTCGAAAGGACGTTTACCGACGATCGATCGCGCGATCCGACGCGATAATCTTTCCTCCCCGTACTCGTAAAATAGATCGGCTAATTCTTCCTCCTCCCAATGGTTGATAATATCCGCCGCGGTTAACGATTGTCGGCGATCCATCCGCATATCTAGAGGCGCGGTATTCCGGAAACTAAAGCCCCGATCGCCCCGATCGAACTGCGGCGAACTCACCCCCAAATCGGCGATAATCCCGTCAAATCTCGTTTCTTTCGGGTCAAAATCCGCAAAATTTCCCGACCATAATGTTAAGCGATCGCCGAGATAATCGGCTAACGTAATTTTCGCGGTTTCTAACGCCGTTTCATCGCGATCGATCGCCGTCACTCTCGTATCGGGAAACGCTTCCAGAATTAAGCGCGCGTGTCCTCCCCCCCCTAGCGTCGCGTCGAGATAATGCCCGTTCGATCGAACGTTCAACCCCGCGATTAACTCCCGACTCAACACGGGAATATGATGGAATTCTGAAGTCATTTAACTACTATAGATCGCCAACACGCAGAGGAGGGCGTTAACGAGATAAAAAACACCGACGATCCGCGTTTCCGTCCAGCCGCTTAATTCTAAATGATGGTGGAAAGGAGCCATTTTTAACAAGCGTTTACCCTGACCGCTCTCGTCTTTCGTCGCCTTGTAATAAGTTACCTGAGCGATCACCGATAAAGATTCCAGGAAAAACAAGCCGCTAATTAAGAATAATCCCCAAAGATTGCCGCTCACCAATCCTACCGCGGCCAGCGCACCGCCGAGCGCGAGAGAGCCGGTATCGCCCATGAATACTTTCGCGGGATTGCGGTTGTGTAAGATAAAGCCCAGACAGGCCCCGCTAAAACAGGCGCAGAAAAGGGCGAGATCCGGGTGTTCGGGAGCGACAATGATTCCTAGACCCAAAAAAGCGATCGAGGCGGTTCCCCCGGCCAATCCATCGACCCCATCGGTTAAATTCGTCGCGTTACTCTCGGCAACCATGACGAACCCGGCTAAAGCCCAAAAGAGAAGCCCCAAAGGGAGAATCCAGCCACCGGGAAGGATCACGTCGGTACTCACCCCGTGAACCAGCATCCAGATACAGAACAAAACCGCGCCGCTAATCTGTAGGATTAACTTCGTCCGCGGGGAAATGCCCTTATTCGATTTCCGACGGAGAATCTTCCAGTCATCCAGCCAACCGATCCCGGCGTAGGCCAACGTGAGCAGAGAAACGGCGATAACTTCAGCGTCGAACCGCGACCATAATATCGCGACGATTACCGCCACCGGAACGAAGAAAATCCCGCCCATCGTCGGCGTTCCCCCTTTTTTCAGGTGCGCTTGCGGCCCGTCCTCGCGCACGATCTGGCCCGCTTTCAAGCGTCGCAAAACCGGCACGACGGAAAAGCCGAGACCGCCACTGACGATCGAGCTAACGAGTAGATAGGGCAAAAGGGCTACTTGTCCCTTACAGAAAACAACCAACAGGCACAACAACGCTATCAGTAAGATCAGCAGTTGGGTTCCCGTCGGTTGTTTCCAGATGGATGGAGAAAAAATCTTAGCGTTCACGACTCTCCCGCGCGGTATTTTTAGGGTTCGATCGGGCTACGAGACGGAATTAGTCCTCATCTAAGACCAATTCATCATCATCGTCGTCATCGTAACCCATATCATCGACATCCATCAGTTCAGATAGTTCCACATCCTCTTCAAGAAGGAGATCGGGTTCTTCCACCTTGTCGCGGGCGATAATGCGATTATTTTTCTGAAGCCACTCTAAAATCGAGGCATCTTTTTTCAGGGGGATCACGGCGGCCGGTTCGTACCGCGATTCTTGACGAACGGAAGGATTCAGCATGGTCGGCGACTAAAAACACGAATCATTTCGAGTCTACCACGTCCGAGGCGGCGAGAGCGGGAACGTGGGGGAGATGCCGAGGGTAGGAGTCAGGAGTTAGGAGTTAGGAGTCAGGAGTCAGGAGTCAGGAGTCAGGAGTCAGGAGTCAGGAGGAAAGAAAAATAGGTTTTGTGTTAAAAAATTTTCCTTTATCTTAAGTTTTAGGAGATGCCGACCCTTGTTACTTTATCCCTCGGTCCGGCGACCCCGAATGCCTTACCACCTACAGCCTACCGAAGACGGTTCGTACACGTTCTTTTCCGACGAGTTCGGGGAGACCTATCACTCCACCTCGGGAGCGAGAGAAGAGGCCGAGAAAAAGTTTATCGCGGTCTGTCGCGTGGCCGATCGGGCGCGACAATTTGGAGAGATAAAGATCCTTGATATTTGTTACGGCTTAGGGTATAATACGGCGACCGCATTGGAGACCATTTTTCGGGTCAACGCCGATTGTCGGGTAGAGATCGTCGCGCTGGAGAACGATCGAGAGATTCCCCGACAGGCGATCGAGAAAGATTTACTACAGGGGTGGAACGCTCCGATTCCCGAATATTTAGCCATTCTCGCCCGCGATCACCGATTACAGGCGGGAAATGTCAACGCGACATTACTGATCGGGGACGCGCGACAGACGATTCAAACGGTTGTCGAGACGGGGTTTCAAGCGGACGCGATTTTTCTCGATCCTTTTTCCCCGACCAAATGCCCGCAGTTGTGGACGGGGGAATTTCTCGGACTCGTGGCGAGGTGTTTACATCCGGCCGGGGATCTGGCGACCTATTCCTGTGCCGCGTCGGTGAGAACCGCGTTAGGGATGGCGGGACTGTCGATCGGGGCGACCGAGAGCGTGGGAAGGAAATCACCCGGCACGATCGCCCGTTTTCTCCCGTTTTCCGAACCGCTCTCGTTACAGGAACGGGAACATTTACAGACGCGCGCGGCGGTTCCCTACCGCGATCCGACCCTCGCGGACACGGCCGAGATCATTCTCCAGCGTCGTCGCGAGGAACAGGAAAGTAGTCCCCTAGAACCGACGAATCGATGGAAAAAACGCTGGCAGAACGCGGGATGATGGGGAGATGGGGTGATGGGGAGAGCGTTATCCTGTTGATCTGGATCAAAAAAACCTAAAAACTTGGTTTCCCACAAAAAGGGTGATAAAACGCTACTCCCTACTCCCTACTCCCTACTCCCTTACCTTCTGCCTTCTGCCTCCTGCCTCCTGCCTCCTGCCTCCTGACTCCTGCCTCCTGTCTCCTGCCACCCGGTAGAATGAAGGGTCGATCGCCTACGCGCCGGAGTTATGCGGATACTGTTAATCGAGGATGAACCGGGAATCGCCCGATTTATCAGTCAGGGATTGAAAGAAACCGGTTATCTCGTCGAGGTGGCCGGGGATGGAATCGAGGGAGAGGAACGCGCGTTTTCCGGTTCCTACGATACGATCGTTCTCGATCTGATGCTTCCGGGTATCGACGGATTGGACTTGCTCGCGAGAATCCGGGAACGCAAGATTTTGACCCCTGTTTTACTGTTGACCGCGCGCGATAGTGTCGAGGATCGGGTGACGGGACTCGATCGAGGGGCGGATGATTATCTAGTAAAACCGTTCGCTTTCTCGGAATTACTCGCCCGATTACGCGCTTTACAACGCCGTCCCCCGCTACAGTTCGATTTACAACTGCGGGCGGGCGATCTGACGATGGATCTGGCGAAGCGGGAAGTTAGGCGGGCGGAACGTTTAATCGATCTCAGTCCTTTAGAGTTCAAATTATTAGAACATTTCTTGCGGAATCCCGATCGGGTGCTGTCGCGCACGAGTATCGGCGAGGGGGTGTGGAATCTGGATTTTTATAGCGATTCTAACGTGGTCGATGTGTATGTCGGTTATTTGCGACGGAAGATCGATCGGGGATTTTCCTATCCCCTGCTCCATACGGTGCGGGGAGTCGGTTATTGTTTGAAAGCCGAGGGATCGTGACGCGTCGCCGGCCCCGATCGAGGGCGATCGGTCTCAAAATCCGCCTAACCGCCTGGTATTTACTTTTATTCGGCGTTTGTGTCCTGTTCGGCAATATTTATCTGTATCTGGAGTTAAAATCGGTCTCGATCGAGCAGTTGGACACGACGCTAAAAGTGACGGCCTCGGAAATTCTCTATCACTCGATCGACGCGGGGGGAGACGGGAAAAATATTTTAAAAGATCGAGATTTTATTCAATATTTAAAACATCAAGGCTTTTTTGTCCGTTTACTCGCCAGCGATTTCCGAATTCTCCACCAGAGCGGCGATTTTGACGCGCTCGTCCCGCGGGAATCGATCGGGTTCGGCTATAGCGACCTCCCCTGTGGTTCGGGATTCTGTCGGGTGTACAGTCAACCCCTCGCGAGCGATCGGGGCTGGCTACAGATAGGAAAGTCCCTCGATACTATATCGAGAGCTTCCGAGGGATTGCTGGTTCCTTTGGTCGTAAGTTCGCTTTTAGTGATGTTACTGGCGGGATTCGGCGGAATATTCGTTATCGCCAGCGCGTTACGACCGCTCGATCGGGTGATCGGTACCGCCGAGGCCATCCATCCGGACGACATTAGCCGACGGGTTCGCTATCGGGGCGCGCGGGACGAGATCGGCCGGTTGGCGATCGCGATCGATCGGATGCTCGATCGTCTTCAGGCCGCGTTCGAGCGGGAAAAACGCTTTACCGCCGACGTTTCCCACGAGTTACGCACTCCCCTGACCGCGATCAAGGGAAGGATCGGGGTGACGTTAAATCGCGCCCGATCCGAGGACGAGTACGCCGGCGCGTTACGGGACATCGAGGGGGAAGTCGATCGCCTGATCCGGCTGGCCAACGGTTTGCTGTTTCTCGCGCGTCTGGAACAGGAAACGCTGGAAACGCGGGCTATCGACCTCGCCGACCTCTTGGATATTCTGGTCGAACAACTGCGTTTCTCGATCGAGGAGCGGGAGAGATCGATCGCCACGAGGATTCAATCTCCCCTGATGGTTGCCGGTCACGAGGACTATCTGATCAGTTTGTTTTTAAACCTACTGGATAACGCGATCAAATACACGCCCAAAGGCGGGAAAATCGAGCTTGTAGCCCTCGATCGGGGCGATCGGGTCGAAATCGCCGTTAGTAATCCCGGAGCGGGAATTTCCGCGGGAGATATCCCCCACCTGTTCGATCGCTTCTACCGCGTGGAGAACGCCCGTTCGCGACAGACCGGGGGCGCGGGGTTGGGACTGGCGATCGCGCGGGAGATCGTCCGTTTACACGGGGGGGCGATCGGGGTGAAAAGCCAGCCTGGAGAGCGAACCACCTTCACCGTAACCCTACCCGCGCGACGAGATTAAGAGAATTCTTAGCGTTTTCTCACCGTGTTCTTAGTAAATGTAAAGTATTCTAAACAACGAATCGTAACAATTGACATAAGTAGATACAAGCGTATTTATGGATGGAAGCCTAATTCTTTTCAATATTCTCAACCCTCCCGTTCTCTTTTTCTTCCTGGGAATGCTGGCGGTTTTCTTAAAATCCGATCTAGAAATTCCCCAACCGTTACCGAAGCTTTTCTCTCTCTATCTCCTCCTGGCGATCGGTTTTAAAGGCGGTTACGAACTGGCGAAAAGCGGTATCAATACGAGTATCGCGTTAACCCTGATCGCCGCCATTCTCATGGCCTGTATCGTCCCGGTCTATAGCTTCTTTATTCTCAAACTCAAACTCGATAACGCCAACGCGGCCGCGATCGCGGCGGCCTACGGTTCCATCAGCGCCGTTACTTTTATCACCGCGAGTTCTTTCCTCGAAAAACTCCATATCACCTACGGGGGTCACATGGTTGCCGCGCTGGCGCTGATGGAATCCCCCGCGATTATTGTCGGCTTAATTCTCGTGCGGGTATTCGGCGCGAAAGACAAGGAAAAAGACGACGGTTTCTCCTGGTCTAAGGTTATGCACGAGGCGTTTTTAAACGGTTCCGTATTCCTACTCGTCGGTAGCGTGGTCGTCGGAATATTAACCGGGGAAAAAGGTTGGGAGAAATTACAACCGTTCACCCAGGGGATTTTTTACGGCGCGTTAACTTTCTTCCTGCTGGATATGGGTTTAGTCGCGGCCAAAAGAATCCGAGAACTCCGGAAAACCGGTTCTTTCCTGATCGGTTTCTCGATTATCATGCCCGTCCTGAACGCGATGATCGGGATTCTCATCGCCAAAGTTCTCGGATTCGAGGAGGGCAACTCGTTATTGTTCGCGGTGTTGTGCGCGAGCGCGTCTTATATCGCGGTTCCCGCGGCGATGCGGATGACAGTTCCCGAAGCGAATCCTAGCCTATATGTCTCGATGGCTTTAGCCCTTACTTTCCCGTTCAATATTATCGTCGGTATCCCGCTGTATTTGGAAATTATCAAATTAATCGGATGCGGGGTATAGCGATCGCCGAAATTCGATCGCCCCTGAGAAATAACTAGCTTTCTGTCTTTTTGAATCCCGTCTTCGATCGCTATCCCCATTTCTATCGATCGGCGCTACTCTAGCGGTTCCACATTCGCGTTATTGCCAGTTTACTAATGATTTCTCGCTCTCGATCGAGACAAAGCCCAACATTGTACCGAACTGACTATCATGCTCGAAACTCGAAACTCTCTACTCAAAACGGTTAAAAAGGTAGACATCATCGTTAGCCACTCGTTTCTGCCGGAAACCTTACAAATTCTAGACACGATCGGGGTATCCGGTTACACGGTCTTAGAGAATACTCGCGGAAAAGGCGATCGGGGTTTATCCTGCGACGATCTCGATTGCGATTACAGCGGTAACTATATTATGACCGTTTGTAGTGACGAGGAACAACTCGATCGACTGGTGGATAAAATTCAACCGCTTCTGAAAAAAGCCGGGGGAATTCTAGTTGTCACCGACGCGCGCTGGCTCAATCACTAATTAATCGGGTGGGAAGTCCCCACCTATTCAAAAGTTATGGTCGCCAATCCTTCTGTCATGCCTATTAAACGGATCATTCACGGACATAACGAGTTTCAAAATAATTACTTTTCCTCCCACGAGGAAATGTTCCATCAACTCTCTAGAGGTCAGAGTCCGGAAATTCTTTTTATTACCTGTTCCGATTCCAGAATCGATCCCAATCTTCTCACCCAAACCCAGCCGGGAGAACTCTTTATTATCCGTAACTTGGGAAATATTATTCCGTCCTACGGTAGTCCCAACGGAAGCGAGGGAGCGGGAATAGAATACGCGGTTTCCGCGCTCGATATTAAGCATATTATCGTCTGCGGACACTCCCATTGTGGCAGTATGAAAGGTCTCTTACAACTGGGGGAGTTGACCGAGAAAATGCCCCTCGTCTACGGGTGGTTAAAACAGAATGCCGAATCTACCCGTCGTCTCCTCCTCGATAATTATTCCGAATACGACGGCGAGAAATTATTACGGGTCGCGATCGAGGAAAATATTCTCACCCAGATCGAGAATTTAGAGACCTATCCGGTGATCCGATCGAAACTCCATAGCGGGAAACTCTCCCTCCACGCTTGGTATTACGAGATCGAGACCGGTAAAATCTTCACCTACGACGCGAGGGAAAATCGCTACGTTCTTTTGCAAACCGAATCTTTCCCCGTTCCCAACCCTCTCGCCCATCTCCAACCGAATTGATTTTATTTTCACTTCGATACAGTCATGAAGACATCTTTAAATAATCGTTCTCTATCTCTAGAAAACGTGATTTATTCCGGGAAAAAGTGGTTTCAGGAAACGCCAGAGAGAGCGTTAGAGCGAGCCTATCGTTCCGCCGTAAAAATTCGCTCGATCGAGACGGAACATTTTAACGGAAAGAGAGTACCGTTAACGATCGATCGCTCTAGCTCGAACCTGATCGATTGTTTTCAGACCGACGTTCGTAAAGAGTTGGGAATTATCCGCATGAAACTCGCGGAATTCAAAACCAGCCGTTTATTATTTCCCGATCTAAAATACGATTTTCGAGAGAAAGTACAATTTATCGATGAAACGATCGCCGGCTATCGGGAAAACGAGAACGCGATCGTGGTCGCGACCGTTCCCGTTTCCGAAAAACCGACGATCACCATCGACTCGCGAGCGATCGAACCCGAAAAAGTAACCCCGACAACGCGAAAAACGGGAGTTTTACCCCGCTCGATCGGGCGCACCTTACAAAAGATTCAAGGTGATATGAACCCGAAACAAGAAGAGGAAATACTCCGACAGTTCCGCAACTCTCGCCGCAATACTAGACGGGCGATTCGATTTATGTTACTATTAATAATAATCCCGCTTCTCGCTCAAAAAGCCTCGAAAGATTTATGGATTTTACCCACCGTTGAAAAATATCGATCGAATCCCGAAACTCCCGTCTTTATCAACGTGGAGATGAAGGAAGAAGCGATGAAAGAGTTACAGGCTTTCGAGGAGGAAATGAACTTCGATCGCCTACTCCACAAAACCCCGGCGATCGAGGCAGAGGAAAAAGAAAAAAAAGTGGCGGAAAAAGTCGAGAAAATCGCCGAGAAATTCCGCCATCAAAGTAATTCCGCGATCAGTAATATCCTCGCCGATCTCGTCGGTCTAGTCGCCTTCACCACCGTCATTTTCCTCGATCGATCGGGAGTCGTCGCCACCAAAAATTTCCTCGGCGAAGTCATTTACGGCTTAAGCGATAGCGCCAAAGCTTTTATCCTGATCCTATTAACCGATATTTTCGTCGGTTTCCACTCTCCCCACGGTTGGGAAGTGGTTTTAGAAGGATTCGCCGGCCATTTCGGATTACCTGCCAATCGGAGCGCGATCTTTCTCTTCATCGCTACCTTTCCCGTCATTCTCGATACCGTTTTCAAATATTGGATTTTCCGCTATCTCAATCAAATTTCTCCCTCCGCGGTCGCGACCTTAAAAAATATGAACGAGTAAACCTCCTGCAAAAATCAAAAATGTCTGGTTGGGACGGGAGCCAGGAGTCAGGAGTCAGGAGGAAAAAGGAGAACTAAAGAGAGCGTAAAAGTATCAGGCGTGAATTTTTCGTGCTTTTATTCTTTAAATCGTAAGTTTCTAGTTGAATTAAACTTTCGATTCTTACTTTTGCAGGAAGCCTAGTGAACGATCGCTCTTGTTCGATCGAAAATCTCCAGCGGAGACCCGCGCGCGTTGTCCCCTGTCGCGTCACCCTTTATAATCCGGGGTGAATAGTCCTTTTCTCCGGTTCCCATGCTTGTCCCGATCGCCGTCAGTATCGTCCTGTTTCTCGTGTCCTATCTTCTCGGTTCGATTCCCACCGGGTATTTAATCGGCAAATACTTTAAAGGCATCGATATTCGCGAGTACGGTTCCGGATCGACCGGCGCGACGAACGTGTTGAGAACGCTGGGCAAAAAGGCGGGCGCGACGGTTTTACTCGTCGATATGTTGAAAGGAATGGCGGCGATCGCTCTCGCGCGGGGATTATTCCTCCTCGACGCGAATCCGGTTCCCGAAAATTGGCGGGATTGGTTAATCGTCCTCGCGGGAATCGGCGCGGTGATCGGGCATAGTAAATCGGTCTTTTTGAACTTTAGCGGCGGAAAATCGGTGGCTACCAGTTTAGGGGTTCTCTTGGTGATGAGTCCGATCGTCGCCCTGGGAACCCTGGGGAGTTTTCTGGTGATGTTGGCGATTTTCCGGATCGTGTCGTTGGGGTCGATTACCGGGGCGATCGTCGTCAATCTGCTCATGTTCCTACTCGATCGACCCCTGCCTTATCTATTATTCTCCCTGCTCGCCGGGACTTACGTGATCGTCCGTCACCGGGGCAATATTCAACGACTCCTCGCCGGAACCGAACCGAAAATCGGGCAAAAAATGCAACAAACCTAGAAAAAAAGCCAGAAAAATCGATCTATCAGCGTATAAAACGCGAGTTCCCCGCCCGTAAGGGGTCAATCCTTGTCATTGGTGTTAACTTAAGGCTTTGTCCCATGTGTCAACCGGTTAGTTACAAAATGCAATCAAAGGATGTAAAAGAGAAAAATTTCAATTTATTCAAGATAAATCGATTAACTGTCGATTTTTAGAGGGTATTATCCTGTATTCCTACTCCTAACTCCTGACTCCTTAACCGCCTCGCTACCCCTCCCGATCGTATAGCGACAGACGCGCGGATCTCCGGGGCGAGGCTTTTGGGCGGGGCGGGGGCGATCGCTCCCGGATCTCCCACACCCGCGAGAAAAGCCGGTTCCGCGGTCAAAAACCCCGCGATAAGGGCGATCGGCATCGATAGACCGCGAGCGATCGGAAAATCGGTTTTTAGTTATGGACGTAACTGGATTCGAACCAGTGACCCCATCGATGTCAACGATGTACTCTAACCAACTGAGCTATACGTCCGTGATGTCCTAGTCACGATTTATTATCGTAGCACGATCGGGACGATCCGATCGATCCCGCGAAAAAATTTTTTCCGACACAACCCCGAAACGGCCGGCGACCCCGGAGACCGAAGGTTTATTCCCGTCGCGCGGTCACATTTTTGCTACAATAGCGAACGGTTCATCAGCCCGAATTAGCGAAAAAGTCTTTGAGTCAATCTGTAGATACCACCAACACCCTAGATACCCTCGCCCAAGAACTTGCCGCCATCCAGCAAACCGGTTCCAAACGGATCGCCCTCCTCGGATCGCGCCACGTTCCGATCACCCACCAGCAACTGATCGAGATGATGAGTTACGCGCTCGTGCTGGGGGGTAATCGCGTTATGACCTCCGGGGCAACGGGAACGAATTCCGCCGTCATTAAAGGGGCGATGCGCGCCGATCCTAACCTGCTCACCGTGATCCTGCCCCAGAGTCTCGATCGACAGCCCCGCGAGTCCCAGGAGCAACTGCAACGGGTGATCCACCTCGTCGAGTGTCCGGAAAACGATCACCTCTCCCTCGGGGAAGCGAGTACTCTCTGCAACCGGGAGATCATCAACCGGTGTCAGCAGTTGATCTGTTTCGCCTTCCACGACAGCCAGACCCTCTTACAAACCTGCGCGGAAGCGGAAGACCAGCGAAAACTCGTCACCTTATTTTATTTCGATTAATTTCGCTTAAAAATATGAATTTATCCGTCGGCGCGATCCTGCTCTACTCGGTGGTCGGGGCGGCCATTTCCATTTACCTGCCCTTTCTCGTCGTCGGCTACGCGCGCGCGCGGGTCGGTTACGATACCGCCGCCCCGAGAGCGTTATTCGAGAAATTACCCGACTACGGCAAACGGGCGACCTGGGCGCACCAGAATTCCTTTGAAGCCTTTATGGTGTACGCCGCCGCCGCTTTGATGGCCTATGTCACGGGGGTTACGGACAATCTGGCGATCGCCTGCGCCATCGCCTTCGTCGTCGCCCGTGTCCTGTTCTCCCTGTTCTACATTACCAATATCCCGATCGCCCGATCGCTCATGTTCGGCATCGGTACCGCCTGCACCGGGACGCTTTTCGCTTTAAGCCTTATACATATTCAGTAAAATTTGTCAAGGCTTTTAAAAGGGAATATCGTCGAGATTTTCCTCGATCGAATCGCCGACCGGCTGTAGGGGAGGATTGGAAAGCTCGTAGGAGGAATCGTATTCGAAATCTCCGTTATCGTCTTTTTTAGCCGGCGCGGGGGCTTTCGTCGCGCGGGGGGTCAGGGGAACCACATTATCTCTCGCGGGTGCCGCTTTTTCGCCTCCCGTTACCGCTCCGTCGAGACGGTAGAGACGCGAGATCACCAACTCCCCGCGTTTTTCCTTGAACCCTTCCGGTCGATCGAATAACTGCATCGAGAGACGACCTTCGAGGACCACCCGATCTCCCTCGCTATAACTTTCCGCCACTTCCGAGGCCAGATTTCCCCAGGCGACCGCGCGTAACGTTGCCGGCGGATCTTCGGGGCGCGATCCTTCAAACTCGACTAACATCTGGGTGTAAGCGGTTTGATTATCCTGGGTATACCGTAATTCGGGACGACGGACGATCTTGGCCATTAAAATGCAACTGTTCATGACTTTTCTCGCGATGGATAGTTACTAGGGGGCAGGAGCCGGGAGGCAGGAGAGAAGGAGGGAAGGAGGGAAGGAGTCAGGAGTCAGGAGTCAGGAGTCAGGAGTTAGGAGTCAGAAAACAGAATAGAGTTTATTATCCCCCTCACCTCCCTCACCTCCCCCATCCCCCTGTCTCCAGAATCGATCAAAAGCCTAGCCTCTATTATAGAACGATTGTACTTTTAGGGTTCACCTCGCACTATTGTCAATTTAACGGAAATTTATCGCGTTTCGGGGATGGCGCGCGGTATCTTTCCCTTTTGCCGACCGCTGTACTCTCAAGACCGCTCACGGGGCAAAACGCGATATGGGACTACTCTGGTTGAAAAAAAACCTTTTTAACACTTGGTATAACGCCATTTTAACCGTCGTCAGCCTCTTGGCGATATCTTGGTTCGGCCGGAATTTTCTCGTCTGGGCGTTCACGCGAGCGCGGTGGGCGGTAATCGGCGATAATTTACGGTTATTTTTCGTCGGTCGCTATCCGGAAGCGTTATCGTGGCGGATCGGCGTGATTATCGCGATAATTCTCGTTCTCGGTGTTTTTTCCCTCGGAATTTCGCTCGATCGCTTTCCCCGTTTCTGGCAGAAATTCAAGCCCTGGTTAGGATTCCTCTGGATCGGGGCTTTTTTCCCGATCTGGTGGTTACTTCTGGGGGGATTCGCGCTGGAACCGGTCTCGATCGACGATCTGAGCGGGTTAGTATTAACGATCGTGGTGTCCGTGTCGAGTATCGCCCTGTGTTTTCCCTTCGGAATTCTCCTCGCGCTGGGAAGACAGAGCGAATTACCCGCGATCCGCTGGTTATCTACCGCTTATATCGAGATCGTCCGCGGTTTGCCCTTGATCGGGATTCTTTTTCTCGCGCAGGTCATGCTCCCGTTAATTTTACCGAGTACGGTACGGCCCGATCGGGTGGTACGGGCGATCGCGGGTTTCACGATCTTCGCGGCCGCGTACCTCGCGGAAAATGTCCGGGGTGGGTTACAGTCGATCCCCCGCGGCCAGATCGAGGCGGCCAGAGCGCTAGGATTGAACCCGATCCTCGTCTTATTCCTGATCGTCCTGCCGCAAGCGTTAAAAGCGGTTATTCCGGCGATCGTCGGTCAATTTATCAGTTTGTTTAAGGATACCTCGCTACTGGCGATCGTCGGTTTGGTCGACTTACTCGGGATGGCGGGATCGATTCTCGCCAACCCGAAATTCGTCGGCCGTTACGCCGAGGTTTACCTGTTTGTCGCCCTGATTTACTGGATTTTCTGCTATTCGATGTCGATCGCCGGCCGTCGGTTAGAAAAGCGATTGAATACGGGACGCTAATCGATCGGGGTAGGAGGAGGCAGGAGGCAGGAGTCAGGAGTCAGGAGTCAGGAGTCAGGAGGCAGGAGGCAGGAAGGAAGCTCGGACTCCTTTCAAAAACTTTTCCCCTCTCAATAGGCTTGTAACCCGTTGGTTTTCGGTCAACCGGTAGCGGCAGAAAAGCCGAAGCCGAACGCTGAAGACTGAAAGCTGAACGCTTCTAACAAAACGAGAAAAACGATCGAGAGCGTCAACCAGAGCAAAAAACAGCGACGGGTTAAATCGAGAGCTTGATAGATCTTTTCGGAAGTAATGGAATAAATATCGTCACCGAGGAACGGTTTTTCGGTGATAACTCCCCGATAGGAATTTTTTCCCCCCAAACGCACGCCTAAAATCGCGGCGTAGACACACTCGCTCCAGCCGGAATTGGGACTGGGATCGCGAGGGGCATCACGACGGCAGAGAGCGAGGATCGATCGGGGTCTGCCGGAAAGTAGCGCCAGGGTGAGGACGGTTAAACGGCAGGGAAGCCAGGTCAGATAATCCTCGGTTCTCGCGCTAAACCAGCCGATATCGCGATAGGGTTCCCGAAGGTAGCCGAGCATCGAATCGAGGGTACTGGAGGCTTTATAGGCGATCGCCAGGGGAACCGGCCCGATCCCGATAAACGCGCCGAGAAGAGCGTAAAAAAGCGGCGCGGTCACACCGTCCACCGCGTTCTCGCTAACCGTTTCTAAAACAGCCCGAAGAATTTCCCCTTCCGATAGATTTTCCGTATCGCGACCGACGTATAGACTTAATCGGGAACGGGCGAGATCGAGATCGTCGTCTCGTAAAGGAACGAGGACATCGATCGACGCGTCCCGCAAACTTTTCGCCGCGAAACAACTGGCTAGGAGGACGATCTGAAGGGGGATACTCACCGCGGGAGAAAGCGCGGTCAACCATCGAAACGTTAGCCAGGAAAGAGTCCCGCTCCCGATAATTAATCCCGCGCCCGCGAGCGCGCCCGCGATCCGTCGGGGCGGGGGTTTTTCCAGCGCCGATAGCGCGAACTTTCGGAAGAGATCGATCGCCCGACCCATCACGCTTACCGGATGAATCCACCCGCGGGGATCGCCGATCAGGTAATCGAAACCGGCGGCGAAAACCAGGACGATCGCCGATGGTAAACCGTTCACGATACTCCCTTTTCCCCATCGATACGCCGGATTTTCTCGATATTCTCCTCCCAGTTGGCCCCGTCGAAGAACTCGATCTCGAAATCGCCCGAAACATCCCCGTCCAGACAGCGAACGTTGACATCGATCCCGTCGGGATGGGAACGGGGACGGTAGAAAGAATGAATCCCGCACACGCGACAGAAGTAATGGCGGGCGATACCGGTATTAAAGGTATAGGTACTTAGACTCTCCTCTCCCGAAAGCAGGGTGAATTCTTCGGCGGGAACGATCAGATGGAGAAAGCCTTTTTTCCGGCAGATCGAGCAGTTACAGTCGATCGCTTTGGGAGTCGCGACGCGAACCCGAAAACGGATCGCCCCGCAATGACATCCTCCCTCGTAAAGATTCGAGTCGATCGAGATAGTCATGATTCGCTAACGATTAGACAATAAAGCTGGTTTCCTCTCCCATCGCGGCTGTCCAGCTACGGGCATCGTAGTAGAGATCCGCTAGGGTGATACTCGCCAGAACCTCTTTCATTTTCTCGTGTAAACGTTTCCAGAGGGTGAAAGTTACCCAATCTTCCGCTTGTTCGAGACTGGGATGATAGCCGGATAATGGCTCGATCGATTCGCCGACCGCCTCGAAAATTTGCCCCAACGAGATCCGGGACGGGGGACGGGCTAACTGATAGCCACCCCGAGAACCTCTGAGCGAACGAACCAGTCCCGCGCGCCGCATTTCTATCAGTAATTTCTCTAGATAGGGAGCGGGGATATCTTGACGGGTCGCGATCGATTTTACCGATACCGGCCCGTATCTCGGTTGTAAACTGAGATCTAACAAAGCTTTCACGCTATAATGACCCCGCGTTGTTAGTTTCATTCTCCCCCGTCCCGGCGGCGATCGGAGAGATGTTCGAGACTCCCTGTTGAGAAAAGATCGTCCCCGAGCGCCGCGACAGAATAAAAAACGAACATTTGTAAATTTCTCCCCGATTTGTCTCGATAGATCGTCCGCGACTGATTACAATTATTTTAGCTAACCAAGTGCGAACTATCGCTTTTCCCGTGTAAGATAAGGTTATAACCAATCGTAACCGAATGGTTTGTGGACGGGGGAAGTCCTGCCCCGCCGACAGCCTTATCAACCCTAACCATCACTTATTTTTTGAAAACGTAAATGACTAAAACCTCTCAACCCGAACCGTTAACCGGAGCCGAACTACTGGAAAAAGTTAGACAGCTAGGCAGTCTCAGCAAAGAAGAAAAAGCCCGGGAATGTGGCTACTATACCTTGACGAAGAACGGGATCGAGCGCGTCAACATGATGAAATTTCTCAACGCGTTAATCGACGCGGAGGGAATCGACCTCGATAGCAGTTCTAACGGTCAGGGTCGCGGCGGGCGCTCCGCCAGCTATCGCATTAGCGTCCAATCGAACAATAACCTCTTGATCGGTTCGGCGTACACCAAGAAAATGGGTTTAAAACCGGGCGATGAATTCGAGATCACCCTGGGGCGCAAACACATTCATCTCAAACAGGTGGGCGTGGCCGACGAGGAAGAGTAGCCCGCGATCCGAGGGAATCGGGACGGGTTTCCCCGCCCCGATTATTTCGTGATCAGGAACCATTCCGATCCGGCATTCCCGGAGATCTTATCCGTCTTCCCCAAGACCCTGGCTCTCTCGTATTCGGGTCGCTTGCGGGTCGGCCGATCGACCAGTAGATAGGGATGGGGAGTCTCCCGCCAGTGGTCGAGTAATGCCGGTTCCGAGAGCGGGAAAACCCGTCGATCGCTATAGAAATTTAACGAGGGACGCTCGTACTCGAAAGCCATGTAAACGGGGCGATCGGCGGGAACGTATTTTTGAATTAAACCCGCCACCGGTTTGACGGGAAAAGCCTCGTTCAACTCCCAGATCCAGTAGGGAGAACTGACAAAAATGAACAGCGAGACATACATTCCCCAGAGTAAAACCGGGATGAACTGTTCCGATCGACGGGCGACGAGCAGTGCCGCCGTCGCCGTGGTCAGGGAGAGCGCCGCCAGGGTTAAGGGGGCGAGGGGATCGATGGGAGGCAGTAAATCCAACGGCCAATCGAGATAGATAGCCAATCCCGCCCCTCCCGCGATCACGGCGATAGCTCCCAACAAAAACCCCCAGATCGGGCTATAGGGTCGATCGATGGGAAAATTGCGAACTCGATCGAGGGCGTGACCGGCGGCCAGGGCGAGAACGGGATAGATCGGCAGGATATACCAGGGAAGTTTGGTAGACATCAGCGAAACGGCCACCAGATACACCCCGCCCCACACGATCAGCAACTTCGCCCAACTGTAGCGGTAATCGAGCCGGGCTAATCGGAACCCCCAGATCGAGAACATTAACCAGGGCAAGCTATATTTAAGAATTTCTAACAGGTAATACCAGAAAGGTTGTCGGTGATTGTCGAGGGAGGCGCCGACGCGTTTTAGCTGTTGGGCGAGGAGAGAATCGAGGAATTCCCGATCGTAATGCAAGAATTGAGCCACGTACCAGGCGATCGCCGGGGTCGCGCCCAGAAACCAGCCCAACCAGAAATAGGCCGAGGTTAATAACCGCGGCGTGTCCCAGAGCAGGAAGAGAAAACCGATCGCCGCGAGCAGAAGCCCCATGATTCCCTTGGTCAGACAGAGGAGGCTGAAGCCCAACCCCGCGCCCAGCGACCAGCGCAGATCGCGCCTCGATCGCAGGATACCGAGGATCATCAGGATTTCAAAACATAACACCCCCCCGTCCAACATGGCCAATCGACCGTGACGGACGACCGGGAGAAGGGTTAGATACACTAACGCCGAGAGAAGGGCGCTCGATCGGCCGGGAAAGATCTCCCGTCCGAGCAGATATAGTAGGGGAACCGAAAGCGCGGATAAAAACGCGCTCGGCAGTCGGGTCGTCCACTCGTGAACCCCGAAAAAGTGATAGAGAACCGCGATCAGGCTATGGATCAGGGGCGGTTTATTGAGATAGGGATCGTCCCAGAGGGTGGGAAATAACCAGCGGAACGAGTCGAGACCGGAGCGCGAGATCTCGATCGCCACCCGGCCGATCGTGCCTTCATCCCAATCCCGTAAGGGCAGATTTCCCAATCCGACCGTATAAAGGAGCAACGCCCCGAACAATAACCCCACCAAAGAGAGAATCTCTTGAAAGTCCTCGCGTTGGCGGAGTTTATAACCGGGATGTCCCCAAGTGAACGTTTGACGATTCATAGCCCTTCGAGTTAACCTGATGGTAATTGTATCTCTCGTCCTCTCGATTCTCAACGCTTCGATCGCCGATATCGCCAAGATTTTAGTTTTTATAAGATTTCGATCGTTTTTCCGAAAACCCGTCTCTCTAGAGTCTAAGGATGAAGTTAGCCGTGACCTTTCCTATAATCTCACTATCGAGCGCTCGTCCGGTTATCGGGAAAAAGTTTCGGAGTCGATCGATCGGCGGAAATACCGCTCGACTTCAAGACCCGGCGAACGCTCGAACCTTCGCGCCGGTCGGCAATTTTTCCTAGTTTAACCGTAGTATTTTCTCGAAAGCGATCGTATCGACGGTCAAGCTCGATCGCCGCGACCCCTTCGGTGATATTCCGTTTCTCCCCACGCTATGGATGAATCTTTCGCGCTAACCCTGCAAATCGTGATCACCGTTTTAGCGGGGATTACCGCTCAAGTCATCGCGGAATTCTGGAAAGTTCCTAGCATCGTTTTCCTACTCGTTTTCGGCATCGCGCTCGGGAGCGACGGGTTAGATATCCTCCACCCCCAAAGTCTCGGTATCGGTCTAGAGGTTCTCGTCGCTCTATCGGTGGCGATTATCCTGTTCGATGGCGGTTTGAATTTAAGCGGCCGGGAATTGGGCCGGGTATCCGGCAGTTTACGCGATCTCGTCACCCTGGGAACCTCGATCACCCTCGTCGGGGGAGGCATGGCGGCCCACTGGCTGGCGGAATTCCCCTGGCCGATCGCCTTTCTCTACGCTTCCCTGGTGGTCGTCACCGGGCCGACGGTGGTGGGGCCGTTACTCAAGCAGGTTTCGGTCGATCGACGCGTCGCTACCCTATTAGAAGGCGAGGGCGTGTTAATCGATCCCGTCGGCGCGATTCTAGCCGTCGTCGTTCTCAACACCATCGTTAACCGTCAGGCCAGCGCGCTGGAGGTCGTCAACGGTCTCTTCCTACGTTTGGGAGTCGGGGCGGCGATCGGCATCGCGGGCGGCTTATTCTTAAGCTTTTTCCTGAAAAAAGCGGATTTTATCTCGGATGAACTGAAAAATCTCGTCGTTCTGGCGGGAGTATGGGGATTGTTCGGCCTATCGCAGTTTAGTAGGAGCGAATCCGGGTTAATGGCCGTGGTGATGGCCGGGATCGTCCTGCGGGCGGCCGCCCTTCCCGATGAACGTCTCCTGCGGCGTTTTAAAGGGCAATTAACCACGCTCTGTGTCTCGGTACTTTTCATCCTCCTCGCGGCGGATCTTTCGATCGCCAGCGTGTTCGCGCTCGGTTGGGGCAGTGTCCTCGCGGTGTTGGTGTTGATGTTCGTGGTGCGTCCGTTGAGTATCGCCATCTGTACCCTCAATAGCGATCTTTCCTGGCGCCATAAACTCTTTATCGCCTGGATAGCGCCTAGAGGAATCGTTTCCGCTTCCGTCGCTTCCCTTTTCGCCATTTTACTCACGAGAGAGGGGATTAACGGGGGAGATTCGATTAAAGCGCTTGTTTTCCTGACGATCGGGATGACGGTTTTCCTTCAGGGATTGACGGCGCGCCCGGTGGCGGAGATTTTGCGGATCACCTCCTCGTCGGCGACGGGAGCGGTGATCGTCGGTTGTAGTCCCCTCGGTCGTCTGCTCGGTCGTCTCTTTCAGGAACAGGGGGAATCGGTGGTCCTGATCGATACCGACCCGATCGCCTGTCAACGGGCGGAAAACGACGATCTCACGGTGGTACAGAGTAGCGGCCTCGATCCGGAAGTGTTACAGAAAGCCGGCATCGAATCGATCGGCACGTTTATGGCGCTGACGAACAACGGCGAGGTCAATCTCGTGGTCGCCCGACGCGCCGCCGAGGAATTCCACCCGCCGCGGGTTCTGGCGGTCTTTTCGGGAGCCTCCACCCCCTCGCCGACGAAGGTAAATCAGGCTTTCGGCGATCGATTCCAGGTGAAAGACTGGAACCGCTACATCGAGGACGGACAGATTAAATTGGGCAAAACCGTTTTTAAAAGTGATGAGTTAGTCGAACAACAAGCGCGATTACAGACATTAATCGATCGAGAAGAATTATTACCCCTCCTCCTCCGAAGGGACAACCTCTTACAAGTGGTCACGTCCAGCGAGGAATGGCGCGACGGCGACGAGTTGATCTATCTCCTGCACGATCCCCGTCCCCAACTGCTCAAACGTCTCTCCGGCGGCGTTTTCTCCCCGCGTCTAGCCCTCGAACCCCTGCCGGAAGTGGAAGTCGCGGCCGGGAAATAGTTAGGAGGTAGGAGTAAGGGGTAGGGAGAGGAGTAGGGAGTTTTCTCGAAACTCTCGATTTTTTCCCGAAACTAGATTCTCTCTCTATTGATTTTCCATTTTCCACTTCCCACTCCCCATCTCCTCATCCCCCCATCCCCCTCACCTCCCCCATCTCCCCCGTACCGGTTTCTGAAACTTCTTATAGTATTGGGATAGAGACCTTTATTCGAGAACTTGTTTCAATAGTATGGATATCAAACTGATCTTGGTGGTGCTGACGGGTTTATTCATCGTTTCCTGTCTCTTTTTCGGCACGCGCAACGGGTTTTACGATACCGATAACTACGATGGCAACGGAACCGCCCACTAAGGGTTAGCGTCGATCGGTACTTATCAGGGTCTGCATGAATCAACGTTCCTCGATTATCCCGGAATCGAAATCCCTTCTCTCCTGTTTGCCCTTCGGAGTGGGTCACGATCGAGAGGGAGTGTGTCTACTGGTCAAAATCGGCCCCTACCGGATTCTGCTCGATTGTGGGTTGGCGGATATTACCCCCCTGACGATCGAGAAAAAATCGCCGGCCGATCTGGTTTTCTGTAGCCACGCTCACGCGGATCACGCGCGGGGGTTACTCCCTCTCCATCGCCTCTATCCCCAACTGCCGATTTACGCCAGCGAGGTGACGGTTTCCCTTTTACCGCTGAACTGGCTCGGTTCGAGGGAAGAGATCCCGAATTTCTGTCAGGGTTGGCCCTGGCAAGTACCGATCGAACTGTTCGACGATCTCAGCGTAGAAATTTTCCCGGCGGGACATCTCCCCGGCGCGGCGGTGGTTTTATTCACCTACAAAACCCCGAAACGCTCCTACAGGGTGATGTACACGGGGGATTTCTCCCTGTCGAATTTTCAACTGGTGGAGGGACTGTCGATCGATCGTCTCCGCGGCCTCTCGCCGGACGCGCTGATTATCGAGGGCAGTTACGGAACCCAACGTCATCCCCATCGCCGCCAGCAGGAAAAGCAGTTAATGAACCGCATTCACGAGGCGGTCTCGTCCGGGCAAAATGTCCTCCTTCCCGCGCCCGTTTTAGGGGCCGGTCAGGAAATCCTCAAACTTCTCCGCTCTCATCACCAGTTCACCGGGCGCGACCTCGATATCTGGGTCGAGGGCAATATCGCGACCGCCTGCGATATCTATCTCGACCTCCTGCCGAGATTTCCCGTTTCGGTGCAGAATTTCGCCAAACATCAGCCGTTATTCTGGGACGATCGCATCTGTCCCCGTTTGCGACGGCTCACGGATAAGGATTTACCTCTCGGGGGGGATGTGCCGGCGATCGTCCTAACCGATCGATTGGATAATTTACAACGCTATCTAGCGGGATCTCGATCGTGGTTACTGCTGATCCCCGAACACTATCAGAATCGTTTACCCGCGGAAAGCGCGCGCTGGAAAACCTATCAACGTTCGCGATTCCTGACGATCGAGACGTACCTACTCGCCGAACATAGCGATAGTCGCAATACCACCCAACTAATCCATAATTTACGACCACAACACGTTATTTTCGTGCATGGTTCGCCGCTTTATCTTGCGGATCTCACCAGTCTAGAAGAATTACAGAATCGCTATCAATTACACTCTCCCGCGGTGGGAACGCTGGTCGAATTACCGGTCGGCGATCGCTTTATCCAACCCACCCCACCCGCGCTGACACACTACGAGGGAGAGATCAACGAGGGAAATTCTCACGTCACGATCACGTTACCCGACTCGATCGCCCGCGACCCGCGCTGGAGTCATTTCGCGGATACGGGATTGGTCGAGGCGCGCTGGCAGGGGGAAGATTTATTACTCCGCGGCGTTTCCCAACGGGAGTTATTGAGCGAGAGTCACGCGCGGACTTCTAAAGCGATCGAGGAAATCGATTCCTGTCGGATCTGTTCCCACTACAAGAGTCAACGGTGTTGGAATCCCGCGTCGCCTCTCTACGGTTTTAAAGTCGTGCCGGAAGGTTACTGTCCGGTGTTTGAATCGATCGAGAATTAATGTGGGGAGATGGGGGAATGTTTCGGGGTAAAGGGAAAAGAGCTTTTTTAATTCTTTCACCTTTACCCTTTCATCTCCCTCATCTCCTGCCTTCCGCCTTCTTAACCGGCTACCAGCACTTCTTGGATCGTTTTATTGTAGATAATCCGACCCGGCGTGGTATTGACATACTGGCAGATCACCTCGCCATCTTTTTCGCGAACCTTACGTTCCCGGTAGTATTTCCACACACTGCCGTCGGGTAAGGTTTCCGTCTCCAGTACCTCGTTATCCGGTTTATGGGTTTTCACCTCGCCGTCGTAGCGTAGCCAGACTCGCGAGTGTAGATCCACCAATCCCTGATCGAAGGCGCGTAGGGCATCTTCCATACTGCCGAAGTAACGTCCCGCGCCTTTTTGCGCGTGGGGATTGTCCGCGGTGAGGTAGTAACACCCGAGAACCATATCCTGGGACGGCGCGACGATCGGGCGACCGGTCGCGGGCGATAGGATATTATGACAGGCCAACATTAACAGGCGCGCCTCGGCCTGAGCTTCTAGGGACAGGGGAATGTGAACCGCCATCTGGTCTCCGTCGAAGTCGGCGTTAAACGCGGGACAGACGAGGGGGTGCAGTTGGATCGCCCGGCCATCCACGAGAATCGGCTCGAAAGCCTGAATCCCCAGACGGTGCAGGGTGGGGGCGCGGTTGAGGAGTACCGGGTGTCCGGTGATCACCTCGTCGAGAACGTTCCAGATGTTCGGGTCGCCGCGTTGGATCATTTTCTTGGCGGCCTTGATGTTGTTGACGATGCCTAGTTTGATCAGACGGTGGATGACGAAGGGCTGGAACAGTTCGATCGCCATTTCCCGCGGCAATCCGCACTGGTAGATCTTCAACTTCGGCCCGACGACGATTACCGAACGTCCCGAGTAGTCTACCCGTTTCCCGAGGAGGTTCTGACGGAAACGACCCTGTTTACCCTCGATAATGTCCGATAGCGACTTCAGGGCGCGGTTATTAGCCCCTACCACCGTCCGACCGCGACGACCGTTATCGATCAGCGCGTCCACGGCTTCCTGGAGCATCCGTTTCTCGTTACGGACGATAATTTCCGGGGCGAGGATTTCTTGCAGACGGGAAAGGCGGTTATTCCGGTTGATGACCCGACGGTAGAGATCGTTCAAATCCGAGGTGGCGAAACGTCCCCCGTCTAACTGCACCATCGGGCGCAGATCCGGCGGGATGACGGGAATCACGTCGAGAACCATCCAATCCGGCTTCGATCCGGTGGCGACAAAGTTATCGATCACCCGGAGGCGTTTAATCAGTTTCGCCCGTTTCTGACCTTTACTATCGACGATTTCCTCGCGTAATCTCTCGGCTTCTTCTTCTAGGGGGATTTCCTGGAGGAGTCGCTGGATCGCTTCCGCTCCGATGCCCACCTCGATGCCGTAGAGTTCGGAATCCTCCGCGTAGATCTGTTCCTCGATCTCCAGCCACTGATCTTCGCTGAGGAGTTGTTTGTAACTGAGGTTGCCCGCGTTACCGGGGTTGAGAACCACGTAAGCGTTAAAGTAAACGATCTGCTCCACGTCGCGCAGGGGCATATCGAGAAGAATGCTGAGATAGCTGGGAATCCCCTTGAGATACCAGACGTGGGTCACGGGAGCGGCGAGTTTAATATAGCCCATGCGATGACGACGGACGCGCGATTCCGTCACTTCTACCCCGCACCGCTCGCAGACGATCCCGCGATGGCGGACGCGCTTGTATTTACCGCACCAACATTCCCAATCTTTGGACGGGCCGAAAATCCGCTCGCAGAATAGCCCGTCCATCTCGGGTTTTAAGGTTCGATAGTTAATGGTTTCCGGTTTCGTTACCTCGCCGACTACCTGACCGTTGGGCAGGGATCTTTCCCCCCACTGCCGGATTCTTTCGGGGGAGGCGAGACCGATTTTGACGTAATCGAAGCGTTGATCTGCTGGATTCTTCATTCTAGATTCAGGCGATGGTTGGTTATAGTCGGTACTCGATCGCCGGGGCGCGGGTTCGCTCGCTTCGCCCCGTGTGGTTAGAAGGCTATTTTCTCTACTATCTTGATAAACACGAGGATAGACTCAGGCGCTTTCACTCTCGATCGAGCGATCGCTGAACTGAGTCCGGGGATATCCATTATATCGCGTCGGGGTCTCGATCGCCCGCTAGATCCCCTCTTGCGTTCCCTCGTTTTTTCGCGGCAGGAGCGCTTTCTTGCTGTGTTTGAGACCGCGCCAGAGGTCGTGAATTCTCTCGTAGGCTTCGGGGGTCGATAGTTTCCCGCCCGTGTGTAAACTGGAGATCAGGGCAACCTTTTGGGAGAATTCCTGTAAATTAGCGTTAAAAACAAGATTTTCTGGCGTAAACATCCCGTAATAACCCGCTCTAGGGTAGAGAAAGTTTTCTCTGGCCGAACGATCGATTTTTTCCATCGTGACAAGCTCCCCCAACATTATGATCTCTACTATTTATTATATCCTTAACCTCTTGTTAACCTAAATCCCCCCGAAAAATCGTCCGGAAAACTACCTTTCGGGCGGGATTTCCGACGGTCGATCGGAATTTTCACGGGAGTAGAGGGATAGAATCGGGATATTTCGAGAATTTTGGAGGGAAATCGCTATAAATTTCGAAATTGTCCGATTTTGATCCCCGCGGGTTATCGATAACCGGAAAATCTTCCTTCGGGAAAATTTTGACGGCTTTTCCTTTATTATTAACTTGTTTTTAACCTAATCATGCTAGACAACGTGAGGATGATCGAGATCGGGAGTTTGGTGCGGGTGCTGTATCCCGACTACGCGGAGGGGCGAGTGGGAATCGTGGAAGCGAGGGAATCGACCGGGCGCTGGTTGATCCGTCTCGATCCTTGGGAACACGATCGAGATCCGCTGATTCTCTCCCTAGAAGAGAGGGATTTCGAGGTGATCCGCTCTCCTTTACCCTAACGACGGGCTAAGAAATTTTTGATCTCGGACCAGAGAGAGGGACGATCGCCGCCCGCGGCCGGATGGGTTAAGATCCCCTGGCCGGGACTGAAGAGAAACGCGAGCAGGAACAGGCCGAAGGCGACGAGAACGATCGCCGGTCCCGAGGGAAGATTGAAATAGTAACTGAAATACATCCCGCTAATACTGGCGAGAATTCCCAATCCCACCCCGACGAACATCACCTGATGCAGACGGGGAACGAGTAGGTAAGCGGTCGCCGGGGGAGTGATCAAGAGAGCGAGAACGAGAATCACGCCGACAGCCTTGAGACTGGCGACGATCGTTAGCGCGATCAGGGTCATTAAGCCGAAATCGAGTAAATTTACCGGTAAACCCGCCGCTCTAGCCCCGTCTTTATCGAAGGTGTGGAAGAGAAGTTCTTTGTAGAGAGCGAAGACGGTGAAGAGGACGATAACGGCGATAATCAGGGTATCGCGGATATCCGCGGGAGTAACCCCGAGGATATTACCGAAAAGAAAGTGATTGAGGTCGATTTTATTGTCTTTTTGAATGACGGTGATCAGGGTGATGCCGAGGGCGAAAAAGGCGGAGAAAACGATGCCCATCGCCGCGTCTTCTTTAATCGGGGAACGGGTGCGGATCAGGTCGATCAGTAGGGTGCTGAAGAGGGCGGCGATCAGGGCGCCGATGAGTAGATTAAAATTGCCGAGGAAGGCGATCGCCAATCCCGGTAGGACGGAATGACCGATCGCGTCTCCTAACAGGGCGAGACGCTGTACTAATAGATAGGTCCCGACGACCGCGCAGATGATGCCGATGATAATCGCCTCGATCGACGATCTCTGCATGAAACTATACTGTAACGGTTCGAGCAATAGCTCTAACATTCCCTACTTAACCTCTCGCGGAATTCAAAAATTGTCGTGTGGTTAGGGAGTCAGGAGTCAGGAGTCAGGAGTCAGGAGTCAGGAGGAAGAGTAAAGATTTTTAGGGCTAAAAATGTCAGAAAATACGGATTTATCTTGTACAATCCTAGTTTTTGAAATTTTTAGACATTCAAAAATGAATCGCGCTTCGAGATCTACTCTCCCTTCGCCGGCGTTTTTCCATCCGTCCCGCTCGCGAGACCTTTATCTCCACGAGGATTCCGTCCACCATCCCGAAGGTACGGGAACGCCCCCGTGAAGGGCGATTCGGTCGCGATTCATCCGATATCCCCAAAAATCGCCTAAAGACTCCCCAGAAAGGGTATAAACGGGAATTTTTAGGCGTTGGTACTCGTTTTCATCGGGAGATCGATCCGATCGATAATCTTCCAACTCGTCCAGACGGGTCAGAACGGACTCATCGTGAAAGGTCAAGAGAACGCCTTTTACCAGATTATCGCCCTCGGTCATGGCGGGATAGCCCAATTTGACCAGATGGAATAACTCGCCGCGGGTACACGCGAGAAGGGATTCTCTCACTTTGTCCCCGCAGTAGGTCGAATGATAGCGCCCGTCGGGTTTGAGCGTTCCGTAGACGAAGACTTTAAGCATCGATCCGTTCTTGGAAACCTCCGAATAGTAGATCCCGGACGAATTGACTTTCTAAAAAGTCGTGGGGGAAACCGAGATCGATCGAGCTAACCGCGTCCAGTCGATCGATCTGTTCGTCCGTGAGGGTGAATTCTACACAGGCTAGATTATCCTGTAGTTGGGACAGGCTACGCGCGCCGATAATCGGGATGGTGGGGATAGAACGCTGTCTGAGCCAGTTTAACGCCACTTGCGCCGGCGATCGATCGATCTCGCCCGCGATCTTTAGCACTACCCCGGCGATTTCCAGATCGCGATTCTGGATCTGGAAGGGTAGATCCGGCTGACTCAGCCTTCCGTCCACGGGAGTCGATCGATTGTATTTCCCGGTTAAAACGCCTCCCCCCAGGGGACTCCAGGCTGTCACCCCGATATCGAACGCTTTCGCCATCGGTAATAATTCCCGTTCGGGGGCGCGTTGTTTGAGGGAATACTCGATCTGTAGGCCGATAAAGGGAGTCCACCCGCGGAGTTCGGCGATCGTGTTCGCGCGCGCGATTACCCACGCGGGAGTGTCGGAAATGCCGATGTAGAAGACTTTTCCCATCCGCACCAGATCGTCGAGCGAGCGGATCACCTCGTCGATCGGCGTGAGGGAGTCCCAGGCGTGAAGCCAGAGTAAATCGATGTAATCGGTTCCCAGACGTTTTAAACTGGCTTCCACGGATTGAAAGAGGTTTTTTCGGTGGTTGCCGGACGCGTTCACGTCTCCTAAACGGGTGTTAAGGGAGTATTTGGTGGCGATCACCCAGCGTTCTCGATCGCCTCGAATGAATTCCCCGAGAAATTTCTCGCTCGTGCCGTTGGTGTAGAGATTGGCGGTATCGAGAAAATTCCCGCCGGCTACCGCGAACGCGTCGAGGATCGATCGACTTTCCTCGATCGAAGATCCCCATCCCCAATCCGTCCCGAACGTCATCGTTCCTAGACAAAGCTCGGAAACCCGTAAACCACTATTACCGAGAAGTTTGTAACGCATAAGTGTTCCGTGTGAGTGTGGAGAATTTTTCGCGCGCCTAGATTTCTAACTATCCCTTCTGAGATATTTCTCGGAAATGACCACGACTTTATTTTCTTTCAACTGTAAAATTAATACCGTTTCTCCGGGCGCGAAAGTATCTTCGGATTCGGTGATCGCCGTAAAATCGAGGAGATTTCCCCGAACCTTCACCCGAACTTTTCCCTGGCTATTTCGATCGAAAGGAATTTGAACGGTTCCCGTTAAGCCGATAAGTTCCGACTGTCCGACAAAACGATTTACCCTTTGATTCCAACGTTTTAACCGAGCGAGGATGACGATCAGGATAGCTACTCCAATAACGATCCCTAGAGAAATTACCGCGATTTCGAGGAGTCGATCGGACATTTTTTAACTCGCTTTCGGGAAACTTTTGTCAAAAAGCGTTTTTCGGAGCGAAATCTCGGTAGGCTGTTCGGTATTTAAAACGGGAGATGAGGGGGATGAGAAAGGCGAAAGGGTATAAGGTGAAAAAATTAAGAAAGCTTTTTCTCTTTTCACCGAACAATTCCCCCATCCCCCCATCTCCCTCTCGAAAGATCTAACTTTTCACTTCGGACATCTCGATCACCCGTTCTTCCGAGTCTTTGACGAGAAAATTCAGAGGTTTCTCCTGACGGATTTTATATTTCAAACGTCGGGATTCGACGCGGAGAAGGATCTGTTCGAGACAATCGCGATCGAAACAGACGTGACGGTGACGGTTTTTATAGCCGAGGGTCGCGCCACTGACGACGTGTAATTGCGTGTTTTTTTTCAACTGATACCACAGGCCGTCGGAGGGTTCCGGGACGGACGAGCGAACGGTGGTGGCGGCGGGATTGCCGGAGAGATAGAACGGGTCTACGGTCGTCGTTCCTAGAGCTTGCTCGTAATTGTAATAATAATGTAGGGGAACATCGGCCACGGGTAAATTTAAAAGTCCTTCATAAAACCGGCGCGCCACCTCTAGATCCGTCACCATGATCGTGTGTACCTTCGGGGCGCTGGTGAGGAACATCCACATGGCCAGCGCGTAGGCGGCCAGTAGCATAACCATGATGCCCTGAGTGGAGAGCAGGCTATCGAGGGGCAGGAAAGCGCCGAGGAAAATCGAATTCAGGAACGCTGATGGAAGCATATCGCGGCGAAATTATCTCGATTGATTTCACAATTATAGTCATCGAGGGAAAAAAACAGATGATCGGCCGGGGCTGGCGAGAGGGGGGAACGAGGGGCGAAGGGGCCGGGATCGGAGTTTTCCCGCGAAAAAATAGATCGATCGATAGAATTATAAGGTATATTTCCGGTCGATGTGGGAATACTAGAAATATAATGAAGCGTTCGCTCTTGCCCCGCTAACGTTCCGCTCGCCCTATTCCCCCTGCTGTTTTTCGCCGGAACCGAGAATCGCCTATGTTGGTCTGCCCGCACTGTCAATTCGATAACCCTAACTCTAACCTCTTCTGCCAAAATTGTGGCGAATCCCTGACTTTCCATCACTGTCACGAGTGCGGGGAGAAAGTACCCTTCAGCGAGGCGATCTGTCACAAGTGCGGGGCGCTCACCGGGTTTACCTGGTGGGCGATCGTCGTCGGGGACGATCCCGAGGCCGGGGAATTATCCCCCGGCGCGCCGGACTATCTGGACATCGGGCAGAGGTATCGCCTGGAAAAACCGCCGGCCTCGCCGGGGGAAGAAATTCCCGATCGACAGGCCCGCGTGTTCGATTGCCAGCCCTTGCAAAAATCGGTTCTGAAGGTTTTCTTAGAAGATCGCTCGGGCCTTCCCGATCTCGGCCTCGTCGGGGCCGAAGGGGAAGAGGTTCCGGACTGGCTCCCGAAAGCGGCCGTTCCCTATTTACGATTGAAGGACTTCTACCCGGCCGTTCCCGAGGTACACGATACCTGGCAGGAAGGAAATCGGGAGGTGATCCTGCTCGACGATCGCTCGGCCTGGCCGTCTCTATCCGAGACGATCGAGCGGGAAAACCCGCCGATCTTACAGTTAATCTATTGGTTCGACGAGATCGCCAAATTGTGGAAAGCCCTAGCCGACGTGGGTTGTTGTCGCAGTGTCCTGGTGAACAGTAATCTCCGGGTCGATGAGGATCGCGCGATCGGCGTGCAACAGTTGATCGCCGATCTGCCCGATTCCCTGCCGGATCTCCGAGATCTCGCCGTTCTCTGGAAAGACTTCCTCCCGAGCGATCGGGACCCGCTGGTTTTCGCCCTGCGACAGTTTCTCGAACGTCTGCGCGCCGGCGAGATCGAAAGCGTGACCGAACTGCGGCTACAACTGCAAGAACTCGGCGACGAGGAGGCGAATTTCCCGGAGGAGGAGGCGCTGGCCCTACAGGAAGCGATCGAGGAATCGATCGAGTTTATGAGCGACGAGAGTTCGGCGGCGATCGAGGAAACCGAGGAAACGACCAGCCCCAGCACTGCCGATCTCACCTCGATCATCGCCGACGAGGAGGACGAGCACGCCACGGATATCGCGCCCACGCGCTTACTCACCCTCGCGGACGCGGGCGCGACCGATACCGGGCGAACCCGACGACACAACGAGGATTGTTTCGGCATCAATAGCGAGATCACCCGTCAGCAGACCAATCGGAGTCGGAACACCCGAGGACGGGGTTTATATATTGTCTGCGATGGCATGGGCGGTCACGCGTCGGGAGAGGTCGCCTCGTCGCTCGCCGTGAAAACCCTACAGGAATTTTTCATCCCCCGCGCCGACGAGAAAATGCCGGGGCAGGACGTGATCGAGGAGGGGATCCGTCAGGCTAACCAGACACTCTATCAGGTGAATCAGGCTCAGGAGTCTTACGGGAGCGGTCGCATGGGAACGACGCTCGTTTTAACCCTCGTGCGCGATACCACCGTGGCGATCGCCCACGTCGGCGATAGTCGGATCTACCAGATCAATCGCCGGGGATTGGAGCAGTTAACCGTCGATCACGAGGTCGGACAACGGGCGATTCAGGAGGGAGTTCCCGCCGCGATCGCCTACTCTCGCCCGGACGCTTACCAACTCACCCAGGCTCTCGGTCCCCACGACAATCACTACATCAAGCCGGATATCCGGATTTTCGAGGTGCGGGAGGATACGCTATTGCTCCTCTGTTCCGACGGGTTATCCGATAACGAACTGATAGAGAAGAATTGGCAAACCCATCTCTCTCCCCTACTGAGTTCGTCGGCTAATTTAGAAGAGGGAGTACGGGAATTGATCGAACTGGCGAACCAACAGAACGGGCATGACAACATTACCGCGGTCTTGATCCGGATCAAGGTACAGGCGGATCTGGAAACCCGTCCGGGATAAGCGGCGATCGGGGTCGGAGGAGACAGGAGGCAGGAGGAAGCCCGGCGAAAACTTCTCCCCTAACGTCGGGCTTGCATAGCCCGACGAGGATAAGGTTAGGGCGATTTCGAGAGCGGGAAACCGACTCGCGGCTTACTTTTGCCGATTGCCTTCCGCCTATTGCCTATTGCCTAGCCCTGTAACCCGTCGGTTTCCGATCGGCGATCGGGGGAATCTTCCGGTAGACTACAGTAGTGAATAGTTATAAAGTTTTAGATTATCGGTCTTTATCACTATGTTGGATACTTTTTCTCCCGAAACCTCTACGCTAGTTCTCTCCGCGGTCGCGGATTATTTCAAGGTTCTTTCCGAGGTGAGCCGCCTGCAAATTCTGAGTTGTTTGCGAAACGGGGCGATGAACGGTAAGGAAATCGCCGAAGCGACGGGATTGGGGCAGGCGAACCTCTCCAAACACCTGAAAGCGCTGGCGCAGGCGGGCATTATCTCCCGTCAACCGCGGGGGGTTAGCGTGTACTACGAGATCGCCGACCCGCTCATTTTCGATCTCTGCGAGGGGGTTTGCGATCGCTTGAGCCAGCGTTTACAACAACGGGCGATCGAGTTCGAGCGTTTAAAAGCCTTCACCCTCTCGAAATAGATGGAGAGCGAGGAATTACAGCGACGTTACCGCGCCGGGGAGAGAGATTTTTCGGGGCTAAACCTCCGGGAAATCGAGTTAACCAATCTCACCCTGGAAGCGATCGATCTCTCCCGCGCCGATCTCCGTCAGGCGAGATTGGGAAAAATCCATCTGGCCCGATCGATCCTCCGGTCAACGGATTTCAGTGAATCGATTCTCTGGGGTGCGGACTTGAGCGAGGCGGATCTAACGGGAGCTTTGTTAAGAGACGCGGATCTTAGCGGTGCGAATCTGACTAAAGCGAATTTAGAAACGGCTTATCTCGTCAAAGCGGTTTTAAACGGCGTGAATCTCAACGGGGCGAGTCTCCGGGGGGCGAAATTACTCGACGCGGATTTCCGGCCGACCTCGGATCAACGTACCGATCTCGGCAAGACGGATTTCCGGGACGCGGATCTGAATTACGCGATTTTTAGCGGTGCCTCGTTGTATCGGGCGAATCTAGAGGGATCTCGACTCTGTAGGGCTAATTTTAGCGCCCGTCCCGCGAGAGACGCGTTTCTCACCGATCTCACCGGGGCGAATTTCCGGGGCGCGGATCTCTCCTACGCGGATTTCAGCGGCGCGATCCTGCGGGACGCGGATCTAACCGGCGCGGATCTCACGGGAACGATGCTCGCGGAGGCGATTTTTTAGAGACCTCTCGCGGGAGGAGACAGGAGGCGCTCGTCGGTTCCCCCGCGAGAAAACACGCCCTAAAACACGCTATTTCGAGATTCGTGACAATTTCGTGCCGGGTTATCGGGCGATCGCTATCTTGGAGAGAAGAGCGAGTCGGTTCGGGTCGCGAGAACTTTCCCGATCGCCGGGAGCCCTCGATCCCGCCGTTCGCCCCTCGGACGAAAACGATTTTCCTTTCGCTAGGGCGGATTTTCCCCGAGAAGTAACCGAGTACGGACAGTTATGCGTATTCTCATCGTTAACCCACCCCACCCGGCGATCGGTAGTCGTATTCCCCGCGAGCAGTTACCTCCCCTGGGGCTGTTAGCGATAGGCGGCCCTCTCTTGGATGCCGAACATGACGTTACTTTGCTCGACGCGGAAATCGGCCCGCTCGAAGAAGTGGAGATCGTCCGGCGAGTCGTCGCGCATCGTCCGGAGGTACTGCTGATCGGTCATTCCGGCTCGACCTCGGCGCACCCGATCGCCATCGGACTGACTCGCCGTTTTCGCGAAGAGTTACGGAACCTGACCATCGTCTACGGCGGGGTCTTCCCGACCTATCATTTTCGGGAGATCCTCGCGCAAGAGAACTCGATCGATGCGATCGTTCGCGGGGAAGGGGAGGCTACCGTTCCGAAACTGCTCGCCGCCCTGGAAAACGGTGACGACCCCGCGAGTGTAGAGGGTATCGCCTTCCGTCGCGACGGTCGGCTCGTGGAGACCCCGCCCGCCCCGACGATCGAGGATCTAGATGCCTACCGCATCGGCTGGGAACTGGTTGACCTGACCCGATATAGCTACTATGGCGGTAAACGGGCCGTCGTGATCCAGTTCTCCCGCGGGTGTCCGCATTCGTGTAATTACTGCGGACAACGGGGCTTCTGGGCCCGATGGCGACATCGCGACCCCCGGAAACTCGCCCGCGAGATCGCCTGGCTCCATCGAACTTACGGCGTGGAACTCTTCAATCTAGCCGATGAGAACCCGACGGTGAACCGGACGCTCTGGCGGGAATTCTGCGAGGCGATCATCGCCGAGAAGATCGAGGTGACGCTCATCGGTTCGACCCGGGCCGACGATATCGTTCGCGATGCCGATCTCCTCCACCTGTACCGCGCGGCGGGAGTCGAGCGCTTTTTGCTCGGTATGGAGAACACGGAGGAAGAAACGCTCCGGAAAATTCGCAAGGGAAGCGCCCCGGATACCGACCGGGAGGCGATCCGCCTACTCCGACAGCACGGGATTCTCTCTCTGGCGACCTGGGTGGCCGATTTCGAGGAGGTGAGCGATCGGGATTTCCTCCGTACCCTGCGACAATTACTCCGCTACGACCCGGATCAGATCATGTCACTGTACGTCACGCCCCATAGCTGGACAGGATATTATCGGCTCGCGACTGACCGACGGGTTATTCAACTCGATCGAACTAAGTGGGACTATAAACATCAAGTTTTAGAAACCCGGAATTTACCGCCCTGGCGCGTTTTTCTCTGGGTGAAATTCATCGAGATCGTCCTGCAAGCGCGACCGAAAGCGTTATGGCGCTCGTTTTTACAGCCCGATCGCGCGGCGCGGCACGGGATGAACTGGTTCACCCGCATGGGCCGTCGGGTGTTCGCCCGCGAGTGGTGGGATTTCTTTTTTCGGGATCGTCGGGTGAGCGACGGCCCGACCCTAGAAGAATTTTGGGGTTCACCGCGGGACGATCGGGAGATCCCCCTTCGTATTCTCCCGCGGGAACGGCACTCGAAGACCGCGGGATCACCCGCCCCGGCGGATAGCGTCCCTCTCGATCGGGAGCGGGCGGGGAGTCTGTAACCGAACTCACCCGATAGGGCGGACGTAAGGTTTGGGAAGTTCGATCGGGGAATTGACGGGCGATCGAGCCTCGGAACCCGCGGGACGCGTTTCCCGATGCCATAACTTCTCGGATAGAGCCATTTACCCGTTTACGAGGATACTGAAACCTTCGGTCTGCCGTAGGCGAGAAACCCTAAAAAATCCAAAACCCGCGAGGTATTGAGTCAGGAGGCAGGATTCAGAAAAAAATACGGAAAAATCTTCAGGAAACTCAAAATATTTTCTATAATTCCTAATTTTTTAGGTTTTTAGAGGGTGCAAAACTGAATTCCGTGAGAAGTTTATTTTTTCCGAAGAGATAACTTTCCGGAAATGGGGTGATCGCGATAACGGTATCCGAGGACTATAATCGGGCCGTGGCGGGAAAGAAATCGATCGTTCGCCATCGGATTTTGTTATGAGTCTGGAAACTTCAACCACCGCTCTCGACGATGACCTCGATCGGATCGCCCGCGAGGTATTCATCCTAGTCCACGCGGAAACCGTTATTATCGCCCGTTTTGAGGACGGGGGATCGATCGTTCACTACGTCACGGGAGTGGGTAAACACGCGGGGGCGATCGTCGGTAAAAAAGGCGAAACGGCGACCTCCGGATTGTGCGGGGTCGTCCGCGAGGGAAACTGTCCCGTTCTCGTCGGCAAAACCGAGGGAGATACGAGAATCCGTCAGGATATCGCCGTCGCTTTGGGGATTACGACCGCCCTAGCCGTCCCGATCGAGGTGAATCACGAGCTATTCGGGGCGATCGTGGTTTTAAATCGCTTCGATGGCGGGGAATTCAGCGAGTCGGATTCGATCGCCCTCTCCGAATACGTCCGCTTATTGACCGATCGCGGCGAAAATCGGCTCGGTTAGCCAGTTTACCCCCACCGTTACCTGATGTTTCACCGTCGGGAGTCGGTAGAGATAGACGAGACGACGGGTAAGATAGGCCGCTCCCCCGTCGAGTTGAATCCCCGAACCGCTAATCGTCGCTTCATTAACACCGAGCGCGAGCATCTCCCCGAGCGGTTGATAGCGGAAGGGTAATAAGGGTTTCCCGGTGAGACTCGCGTGAAGATTCCACGCGCAGTAATCGGCCTGTTGTAAGGCGACTTGCGCGGTCGCGGGGTAGGGTTTATCTTCCTTATCGCGACTGTCGGCCGCGTCCCCTAAAACGTAAATATCGGGTCGATCGATCGCCTGTAAATACTCGTTGACGCGGATTCGTTGTCCGGTTCCTTTGGCGAGGGGTAAATCGGCGATCGTGTCGGACACGATCGGGCCGACCGCCCACAGCACTAGATCGACGGGGATCTCGTCCACCTGTCCCTTATAGTTCATCGACAGGCGATCGGCGCGGATCTCCTCGACGCTGGTTTCTAAATCGACCCACACGCGACGTTTTTCGAGGGCTTTTCTCGCGGTTTCCCGATTAAATTTCGGGGAGGCGAGGAGAATTTCGTCCGTTTTCTCGATGATGCGGATTTTTCCCCGTTCTCCCAATCGATCGGCCAGTTTACAGGCGATCTCTACGCCGCTATATCCCCCCCCGATAATGGCGATCCGGATTCGGTCGCGACTCGATCGCTCTAGTTCCCGTAGTCGATCCTTGAGACGGTAGGCATCCTCTAGAGTACGGAAGGGGAGCGCGTGTTCTCTCGCCCCCGGAACGAAATCTAGGGAGGCTTTCCCGCCCACGGCGATCGCCAATCGCTCGAAGCACAGTTCGGGAGAATTGTCAAGCTTTATTTTTCTCGCTTCGAGGTCGATTCCCGTCACGGTTCCCCGGTGAAAGTGAATCGGCGTATCGTCGAGTAATTCGCTAAAAGACGGCGCGATCTCCCACGATCGCAGTTCATCGGTGACTAACTCGTACAGTAACGGCGAAAAAAGAAATCGATCGTGGCGATCGATCAAAGTGATTTTCGGTCGGGGTCGGTCTTCCCAGGAAAACTGATTCAGACGCAACGCGGTGTAAAGTCCGCCGAATCCACCCCCGACAATACAGATCTGTTCCCTTGCTTCGCTCATGCCTAACTCTCTCGCGCTTTGTATACTATTGTATCGGGGGCGGCCGGCGATCGTCGTCTCGCGGGTTTCCAAATTTCTTTCCGGGATAAGATTCAGGAGCCGGAAGAGAAAAACAGGGGAAATTTTTTCTATAAACTCGGTAAGGTAATAATTTTTTGTTGAAATCCCCGATTTATCGGTTTTCAGACCTTCGTGAAGAGACTTCCGGCGGAATTCATTTTAGAGATTCTCAAAACTCCCGAGATCGCGATCTATAAAAACTTTTTGGACTATTTTAGGCAATTTTTAGGTATTTTCTTCTTGATTCTCCTCCTGCCTCCTATCTCGATTCTACAGTAACCATTTCGGGGGGATGAGTAAAAATAACTCGCAGTGAGCGATCGGGTTTTCGCGGTCGGGAACCTCGATGCCGATCACTCCCGCTTTTTTAACGATTAAATTTCCTCTAGATTCGCCCCATACAAGCGATTCCGCCCAATAACCGAGATCGGGTTCGTGACCGACGAGAGCGATCGAATTCTCCGGGCCGCGATAGGCCGAACCTCGCCACCAGTTCAACCAGTCTCTAACCTTGCCATCGGGAGCGAGCGGGGGAAATTCCTCGATCGAGTCGCCCAATTTCTCCGCGACGAGGATTTCCGCGGTCTGACGCGCGCGAACGAGGGGAGAGGAAAGAATTTTCTCGAATTTCATCCCCGATTCCGCCAACCGTCGCGCCACTCTCGTGGTCTTTTTCTTACCCTCGTCGGTTAACGGTCGCTCGTTATCGTCGGCATAATCGCCGTGTTGTCCGGCCAACCCGTGCCGCACGAGATACAGTTTCATCCGCGCTTCCTCCAACGACTTCTCTACCACTGTCGCGGAAAACAAAATTTCCCGTCAAGATACTTCTCGCGGAGAAAGGAGTCAGGAGGCAGGAGGCAGGAGTCAGGAGGCAGGAGGCAGGAGGCAGGAGGCAGAATCCAGAATAAGAGGGCTAAAAATTTTAGAAGAAACTATAATTCAATGATTATCGCATTTTATTTACGAATAATTACGAGTTTAGCTGGATTCCGAATGTTCGAGACATGAATCGAACCGATGAAAAAACGAGTGGGCCGGATTTACCGACCCATCGTAAGCATTACGGCTTTAGGTTTAGATAGAGAAAAAGAATGTAATCTTCGATTAGCCGAAAGCCGAAAGCTTCGCGCTATCTCGATTATTCTTCTTTCGCGTCGGAGCGATCGAACTTCGCCACCAATTCCGGATTTTCCGACCAGGCATCGACAATATTAATCTTGCCGTCGAGGAAATTCTGCCGGATGGCGCGACGTTGGATCTTACCGCTGGCGGTTTTTAAAACCGTTCCCGATTTGGCGAGAACGATCGAGTGGGTCATGATCTCGTGTTCTTCGGCGATTTCTTGGCGGATGTCGGCGATTAATTTTTCCGTGTCCAGTTTTCCGCTACCTCGCTCGATTTCCTGCACGATCACTAACTGTTCCTCTCCCCCGTCCTCGATCGAGAAAGCGGCCCCGTAATCGGGACGGAACACCGGATCGAGATGTTGCACCGACCACTCGATATCCTGCGGGTAGTGATTCGTACCGCGGACGATAATCAGATCCTTGATCCGTCCGGTGATAAATAATTCGCCATCGAGCATAAAACCGAGATCCCCCGTCCGTAAAAAGGGGCCTTCCCCGGTATCGGCGATATACGCTTGAAAGGTTTCTTTCGTCGCGTCCTCTCTTTGCCAGTAGCCTCCGGCGACGCTGGGATCGCTCGCCCAGATTTCACCTACCTCATCGGGAGCGCAACGCTTCAGAGTATCGGGATCGACGATGGCGATTTTCGTCTCGCAAACCCGGCGGCCGCAACTGGGAAGATAGCGGACTCCCGTGGTTCGATCGGGACTCACCTCGACAATTTTACGCCGCTCGTAGGCCGACGCGTCGATCGCCACGAGTACGGGGGTGGTTCCTTTCGGTTTCGTGGAGATTAATAAGGTATATTCCGCGAGTCCGTAAGCGGGGGCGAACGTTTCCCAGGAAAAGCCGTAGGGAGAGAAAGTATCGACGAATTTCTCCATTACCTTCGGGTTAATCGGTTCCGCCGCGTTTCCCGCCGCCTGCCAACATCTCAGGTCTAATTCGGCGAGATCGCTGGCTTTTACCCGTCGGGTACAGAGATCGTAGGCGAAGTTCGGCGCCTGGCTATGGGTGACTTTAAATCTCGTGATATTTTTCAGCCATTGGATCGGGCGCTTGATGAACGAGAAGGGGGACATTAAATAACAGGGTGTCCCGTTGAAGAGGGGGACGGTGATCCCTTCTACCAGTCCGTAATCGTGAAAATAGGGCATCCAGGTCAGGGTAACGCTATCCGGCTCGTACCCGCAAGCTTTCTGAAGATAGCCGCAGTGGTGCATGAGGTTAAAGTGGCTCAACATTACCCCTTTGGGAACGTTGGTGGAACCGGAAGTGTATTGTAGATAGGCGAGGGCATCTTTATCGACTTTCGGATCTTCCCAGCGATCGGCGAGGGAAATATCGATACTCTCGGTGGTAATCCACTTCATCTGGTCGAATTCGGGAAATTCTTCTTTTACGCCTTCGATTAACGAGAGAATGCTTTCGGTGACGAGGGCGAATGTGGCGTTCGCGTCTTTGACGATCGCCCGTAATCGGGGGAGGGTGCGTTTCAGTCGTCCGGATTCCGGGGGAGGGACGGGAATGGCGATGACTCCCGCGTACAGACAGCCACAAAACGCGGCGACGACTTCTAATCCTTGGGGATAGAGGAGGAGGGCGCGTTCTCCCTTGGCTTGATATTGTTGGAGATAGGCGGCGATCGCTCGGGCCTGTCGATCGAGTTCGCTATAGGTTAACGGTGGGGTTTCTTTTTTGCCATCGACGAGGAAGGTGTACGCGTGACCGTCGGGTTGTTCGGTGGCTCGATACCGGAGCAGTTCAACGAGGGTGGATGGTTGGATTAGCGTTTGGGTCATCGTTCTTATCGCCTATCGATCGAGGGCTAATGTATAGAAGTTTTAACATAATCGTATGGCGATAGAATAATGGATCGCGCTCGATCGGTCAAGGTAGAGCGCGGAGTTTCGCTTGAGGGAGATGAGGGAGATGAGGGAGGTGGGGGAGATGGGGAAGATGAGGGAGGTGAGGGAGGTGAGGGAGGTGGGGGAGGTGAGGGAGTGGGAAATAAATATAGAGAGGATATAGTTTCGGGAAAAAATCGAGAGTTTCGAGAAAGTTACTCCCTACTCCCCACTCCCTACTCTCCCGACGACAAAACGCGAGAGAGCGATTAGGCTTTGATTTTTCGGTTTTCCCAGAGTTCGACCAGCCGTTGTTTGATGCGTTCTTCGGCTCTCGCGGCGAAGGTTCCCGCGCCGGCGAAACGGCTATCCCATTCGGATTGTGTGGTTTCGACGATCGTGGGTTCGCCACCGTCGAGTTTTAGTTTTTCCTCGTCGTAGCGAGTTTTAGCGATTTCTAGGTATTGTTTCAATTGTTGATAGCGATCGCCGTATTTTTCCGACCAGGAAGCGTCGAGAATCTCCCATTCTTTCGATAGTTTCGCCCCTAGTTTCTCGATCGCCGGGGTGAGGGTTTCCGTCCGGAACGCGTTGAGGAATTCGGTAAAGGTCGATCGAATCCGATTTTCGCGGGTTTCTTCGGGAATTACTTCGACGGGGGGATCGATCGTGACTTCCGGCGTGGTGTCCTGTAGATTATTCTCGATCGAGTCAGTCATGGTATACCTCGAATTCATTATCTCGATCGTTACAGAGATCTCGCGCGATCGACCGGGGGAAAACCTTACCGAAAGATACGGATTCCGCGCGCTGTCGATTTATCTTGGCTACCGGCGAATTATCGAGCGTTTATCTTTCCGAAGAGACTGAATACGTTTGATTATTGGCGATCGATCTCGTCGGGCAACCAGTCATCGATCGCCTGTTCAACAGTATAGGGACAGGACTCGGGAAAGAGATCGATCGATAACCGAGTTTGTCTAGCGACTTCCCGACGCGCTATCGTGTATTCTTTTTCTAAAATTTGTCGCGGATAATGCTGTAAACTGGGGCTATCTTCTAACTTACGACGGATTTGGGAACGTCCATCATTAATCGAGTCTAGCCAACTATCCGATCTACGTCGTGGTTGATATTGCCATTTCAGTAAATGGGCTAGAATTCTCTCCAGTTGAGAGCCGATAGCGCTCCGTTCGCTCTTTCCCAAATCTTCCACTTCCTCGATGAGATGTTCCCAATCTACAGCATCCCATCGACGCTCTCGTAATAGTCGCGCCGTTTCGATCGCCCACAGGGTTAAATCATTATCGTAGCTAGTTTTCATCGTCTAGAATTCTCGAAAATTAGTCTCGATCTTTACGAAGAGCGAACGAATAAGGGTAACAAATCACGCTCTTCCGCAGGAGACAGACTAAGCGATATAAAATAATTTTTTGGGTATAAATAATCTTCTCCAGATTCATCGATAACCCGTAAATATTTTTCTGGTAACGCGCGATCATCGGGGAGAACTCGATAAACTTTCCGCGGTTCCAAGTCCTCGCAATTCGCGTTATTGATACAGATCGCGTACTGATGTAACGGTTCGTTCATAGCTTTTTTTAAGATAGGCGATCGACCGATTCCGTTTCGCTTTCGATCGCCGGTAGCGAGGACATTTCCGGTTGACTCGGTAGGGTTTCGGGGAGATCGATCGTCGTGGCGATCTGTTGTTCCGTCTGTCCCGATAGAAACTCCACTTTCCCGGACGCGTTCGAGGCGATCGCTAATAGCGCCCCCGCGAGAACATAGATCGGTAGGGGAAGAATATAGCCTTTTAGCGATTGATAGATCTGTACGAGAATAAACAATAAAACACTGGTGACGATCCAAACTTTCATGACTCTCCGTTTTCTCTGTGCCTCTGTGGTGAATCTCATTGAAAAAGGTGGGCGCGAACCCACCTTTTATTAAACGTTGAGAACGCGATTTTATTCGACGGCCGGGGCGATTAATTCCCGTTGTTCGCCGGCGATCACTTTCACTTTGCCTTCCTCGTCGATGTCAACCGTCGCGGTATCTCCCTCGGACACGCGGCCGGAGAGAATTTCTTCCGCGAGAACATCTTCGAGAAGACGCATGATCGCGCGACGTAACGGACGGGCGCCGTAGGCGGGATTATACCCTTCCTCGATCAGTCGTTCTTTGAACTTATCCGTTACCGACAGGGTGATCTGCTGTTCGGTGAGACGTTTGAACACGTCGCGGAGGAGGATTTCGGCGATTTCCTTGACCTCTTCCTTGTTGAGTTGACGGAAGACGATGATCTCGTCGAGACGGTTGAGGAATTCGGGACGGAAGTATTGTTTCAACTCCTCGTTCACCAGCGCGCGAATCCGGTTGTATTGGGCTTCCGCTTGGTTGTCGGCGAACTCGAAACCGAGACTACCGCCACCTTTCTCGATGACTTTGGAACCGATGTTCGAGGTCATGATTAGCAAGGTGTTTTTGAAGTCCACCGTGCGACCTTTCGCGTCGGTTAAGCGTCCGTCTTCGAGGATTTGCAGGAGCATATTGAAGACATCCGGGTGGGCTTTCTCGATCTCGTCGAAAAGTACCACCGTGTAGGGACGACGGCGCACCGCTTCGGTGAGTTGACCGCCCTCGTTGTATCCCACGTAACCCGGAGGCGAACCGATGAGTTTGGAAACCGTGTGCCGTTCCATGTACTCCGACATATCGAGACGGATCATGGCATCTTCGGAACCGAAGAAGTAAGCGGCGAGGGCTTTGGTTAACTCGGTTTTGCCGACTCCGGTGGGACCGGAGAAGATAAAGGAAGCGATCGGACGGTTGGGGTTTTTCAAGCCGACACGGGCGCGACGGATAGCGCGCGATACCGCTTTCACCGCGTCTTCCTGACCGATCAGGCGCTGGTGGAGGGTATCTTCCATGTGCAGGAGTTTTTCGGACTCGGTTTCCGTGAGTTTGTTAACCGGTACTCCCGTCCAGGAAGCGACGATGTGGGCGATTTCCTCCGCGTCTACCACCGGTTCATCGTTGCCGTCCTCGCCGGTTTTTTTGGTGGTCGCGAGGGCGCGGATCTGGTTTTTGATTTCCATTTCCCGATCGCGCAGTTCCCCGGCTTTCTCGAAGTCCTGACCGCGAACCGCGTCGTCTTTCTGCTTGAGAATTTGACGGAGTTCTTTATCCAGTTCCTTCGCGGCGGGGGGAAGTTGGGAGTTGATCAAACGAACCCGCGATCCCGCTTCGTCGATCAGGTCGATCGCTTTGTCGGGGAGGAAGCGATCGCTAATGTAGCGATCGGACAGTTTGGCGGCGGCCTCTAGGGCTTCGTCGAGGATCTTTAATTTATGGTGTTGTTCGTACCGTTCGCGGAGACCGTAGAGGATCTCGATCGTTTCCTCGACGGAGGGTTCACCCACCATCACCGGTTGGAAACGTCGTTCCAGCGCGGCGTCGCGTTCGATGTGTTTGCGGTACTCGTCGAGGGTGGTCGCGCCGATACATTGTAATTCTCCCCGCGCGAGGGCGGGTTTGAGAATGTTGGCGGCATCGATCGCCCCTTCGGCCGCGCCGGCGCCGATCAGGGTGTGAACTTCATCGATGACGAGGATGACATTTCCGGCCTGCCGGATCTCGTCCATGATTTTTTTGAGGCGTTCCTCGAATTCCCCGCGATATTTGGTTCCCGCTACCAGTAAACCGATATCGAGGGTAACGACGCGTTTTTCCTCTAAAATGTCGGGAATATCTTTATTCGCGATGCGTTGGGCTAAACCCTCGGCGATGGCGGTTTTACCGACCCCCGGTTCCCCGATGAGAACGGGGTTATTTTTGGTGCGACGACCGAGAATCTGGATGACGCGCTCGATCTCTTTCTGGCGACCGACGACGGGATCGAGTTTGCCCTCGCTTGCCAGTTGGGTGAGATTGGAGCCGAATTCGTCGAGGGTGGGCGTTTTGGTACGTCCCTGGGAGGTCGAACCCGCCGCAACTTCCGCGGTCTCGCCGAGCATCCGGATCACCTGCGTGCGGACTTTCGAGAGATCCACGCCGAGATTTTCCAGGACTCTAGCGGCGACTCCCTCGCCCTCGCGGATCAGTCCGAGGAGGAGGTGTTCCGTACCGATGTAGTTGTGTCCGAGTTGGCGCGCTTCTTCGAGAGAGAGTTCCAAAACGCGTTTCGCTCTGGGGGTGAAGGGAATTTCTACCGCCACGAAACCCGAACCGCGACCGATGATCTTCTCGACTTCCACGCGAGCGTCTTTGAGGTTAACCCCCATCGATTTCAGGACTTTGGCGGCGACTCCCGTTCCCTCGCCAATGAGTCCGAGTAAAATCTGCTCTGTTCCGACGAAGTTATGGCCTAAGCGGCGGGCTTCCTCTTGGGCGAGCATGATCACTTTAATGGCTTTTTCTGTGAACCGTTCAAACATAGCCTATCCATCACCTACTGAGCGACCCTAGTATGCTGATTTTAGCACAGGCTTTCGGTGTCGCTATTTTTTCAAGCGCGGGTTAGAAATTCGTCGATCGAGTCCGTGTTTTCCGACGGATTTTTCTTCTCGATCGAGTAACTCGATCGCTCCGGCCGCGGGAGGAGGCGGTAAATTAACTTTTGTGAAAATCGCCGATCGTTCGCTTTTTGTAAAATATGATACAGACAGGAACAGATTTTGTTATCTCTTTTCGAGCCTTGTCCGAAACGGGAGAGGGGTTCGATCGAACGTCACGGCGAGACAGGATTTCTATTTAGCGAACCGAAAACCGCGCCCTAGTGATACTTTTTCGTAGGGATCGCTTTGTTTTGCCCATTTACAGGAGGGAATGTATGAAAACCAGAGGCGATAAGTTAATCGAGCAGATCCAACAAGCCCGCAAAATCGGACAGGGCATTTTACGGGCGAGCGAATTGGACGGCGACGGGGTGATTTACGCTTTCGCCACCGCGGACGCACTGGTGATTAACTGCGCGGATCACGAGACGCTGTGGCGGTTGGAAGAGGGAGAGAATCGTCTCCGACAGACGATCGCCCGTTTAAAATACTCGATCGAGACAATTTTTATCGAAAAATGCGGGAAAACCTGTTATCAATTTTAAAGGAATCGGGAGGCGGGAGGCAGGAGGCAGGAGGCAGGAGGCAGGAGTCAGGAGGCAGGAGGCAGGAGGCAGGAGGCAGGAGGCAGGAGGTAGGAAGTAGGGGAGAAAAGCCGAACGCTGATAACTGATAGCTATACCGAAAAAACGATAAACGAGAAAGGCGGGACAATCCCCGCCTTTTTCAGTAAACATGACACGAAATTTCCCGTTCCCCGTTCCCCGTTCCCTGTTCCCTGTTGCCTTTAAGCTAATTTAAACGAGTCCCGGAAACACCAGCGTAATAACGTTACACCGAGCGCTAATTTCAACACTTCTAGTAGCCAGTAACCGATCTGGAGAGGCATCATCCCGGCGGGCATTCCCGACGCGGAAGTTAGGGGGTCGAGTAGGCCGAAACCGCTGAGATTCGGGGTCAGGAAATAGGTATAAATCACGGTGATCCCGAAGAGGAGTCCGGCGAAAAGAAGCGATCGATGTTCGGGGAGATGGAGGAGGGTATGATAGCGGTGAAAGACGAGGAAACTACAGAGAACGAGCGCGGCGCAGAGTAATTCTAGACGGTTGAAGATGCCGAAGACCAGATAGCCGGCACTGGCGAATCCGTTTTGCGTCATCATGCCGGAGACGGAAAGGCCGGGCAGAATGACGAGATCGATAACGAGACTAGAACTAAGCCAGAAACCGAGAACGATCATCGCGAGGGTCGTCCAATTCTTGGCGGGAAAATATCGATCGATGATGGTTTTCATAACGTCATAACCTTTTTGTCTTCTTAATTTTATTCTAGAGGACAAAGTTCTCGATGTCTTCCGCGACGCGGTTTCTATGAACTTTTATAAAAGTTCTTCAAGGATTTTTTTCAAAAACCTCGCCCCGGTCGAGCGGGGTTCGTTAAATCACCGGGAATTCTTGAAGCATTTTTCGAGTTTATTTTTCCCGTCCCTTAATATTTCTTAATCGGGGATCGATCGTCGAACGTTCGGGCTACCTGGAGACGAACGGGCGAATTGCCGACCCGTTCAAGTCCGGGAAAAAAATGCCCCGATCGAGAGCGCGACGGTAGAAAATGTGGTCACTCGTTGACCGACCCTCGATCGAGGGAACGGGCAACGGGCAACGGGCAACCGTAAGAACTTTCGATCGAATCCAAAATTGGTAATTTGTTGCCCGTTCGTTTCCAAGGGCCGACCGACGGGTCGGAAGCCCCCTCTCCTTGGGGCGATCGCATCTTCTCGGGGATTGAAACGCCGAGAAGATGCCTTCCCTGTTCCCTGTTCCCTGTTGCCTTTAAAGACCGAGAGATCGCCGCCGATCTATAACAAACGGGGCAATTATAACCGGGGATTCGCGGACATTCTCCGAGGAAGACCGGGGACGAATCGGGACGAGGGATTCCGTAGAACGAACTCTAGTTTAAAAAGCGGGGATTTATTGATAAAGGTGAAAAAGTGTACTAGGTTAAACACAGATGCACTAAAGTACAAATAACCTTACTCACAGGAGAGGGAAAGTAATCGCTATGACTAACGCGGAAAGCCTCACGCAGGCCCAACAAGAATTGTACGATTGGTTGATCGAGTATATTCGGACAACCCAACACGCGCCGTCTATCCGGCAGATGATGCGGGCGATGAATTTGCGTTCTCCCGCGCCGATTCAAAGTCGATTGGAACGGTTACGATCGAAAGGCTATATCGATTGGACGGAAGGCAAAGCGCGGACGATCCGGATTCTCCGCCAACCGGCCCAGGGTCTGCCGATCCTCGGCTCGATCGCCGCCGGGGGACTGGTGGAACCTTTCACCGATATAGAGGATAAACTGGATCTATCCCAGCTTTTCCAACGCACCAAGGATTGTTACGCGCTCCGGGTGACGGGAGATAGCATGATCGAGGATCATATCGCCGACGGGGACGTGGTGATCATGCGTACCTGCGGGGGTAATGAATCGATATCGAACGGGGAAATCGTCGCCGCGAGGGTCGAGGGCCACGGCACGACCCTGAAACGCTTCTATCAGGAGGGTAAAAAAGTCACCCTGCAACCGTCGAACCGGGATTATCAACCGATCGAGGTGACGGTCGATCGGGTGCAGGTTCAGGGCGTTCTCATCGGCGTGTGGCGAGGCTATTGATCTCTCACGCGGTCGCGGGGGATTTCCCTTTCGGTAGATGAGCCTTCGTCCGGGAGTTAGCCAAAATGTTAGGGTAATTCTCGCTCGGAGGCTCGTGTTTTTATGGCTATCAGCGGACAACAGGCGATTAGCGATCTAGAGTTCGATTTGTTGAGCGTGCTAAAAAATAAAGCGGAAGCCGTTCAGGTGTATAACGAGTATATCGAGGACGCTCGATCGGCGCGCTCTCAACCCTGCGTTCAACTTCTGGAAAGACTGCAACAGGAGGAGATGAAACAGGTCGAGGAGGTTCGCCAACATCTACAGCAGGTCATGCAAAGCGGCAAGATGTAATCTCTCGGATCGATCGAGATTTTTTCCCGTAGAGACGTTCCCCGGAGCGTCTCTATTGTTTTTTCCTAACTTTTTCGGGAAGGGTTAAATTATTCGGATAAATTCTCTTTAAAATCACTTAAAATCGAAATAAAACTCGATAATGTAGGATATAACTTCTATAGACTTGCCGTAGCTCTCGATCGTCGGTGTCTCGAATTCGGGCGATCGGGACGGATGGAAACGATCGCCCCTACACTAGAGAAAAAGATTCGTTCCCCACACCCTCGTACCCTTGACCTTTACCGAAAGTTTACCGATTCCAGATGTCTCACGTTTTTTTGTTTCTCGAAATTTTTTCCCGCGAGGGGGGGATTCAATCCTATGTTCAAGATGTCTTGCAAGCCTATCAAGCCTTGCCGGAGTCGAAGGACGCGGAGGTGTTTCTCCTACGCGACGGCAACGATTGTCGGAACCCGTTGGAAGGGAAGGGAATTACCTTTCACTACCTGAAAAGTCGATCGACCCGGTTCGGACGCGTGAAATTAGCTCTTTCCCTGCTGAATTGTCTCCTGAAACGCCGTCCGACACGGATTTTCTGCGGTCATATCAATCTCGCGCCGCTAACCCGTCTTCTCTGCGCTCCCTTCGGTGTTCCCTATACCGTCCTCACCTACGGTAAGGAAGTCTGGAACCCGTTACCGGCGACGAAAAAACAGGCGCTGAAGGCGGCGGACGGCATCTGGACGATCAGCCGCTACAGCCGCGATCTCCTCTGCGCCGCTAACGGGATCGATCGAGAGCGGGTGGCGATCCTTCCCTGCGTCGTCGATGGCGATCGATTCACTCCCGCCCCGAGGAACTTGACATTAGTTCAGAAATATGGTATAGACAACGCGAGGGTTTTACTGACCGTGGCCCGATTGTGGTCGGGGGATATTTATAAAGGGGTGGACGTGACGATCCGGGCCTTGCCGCAAATCCTGGAAACGCATCCGGACGTGAAATATCTCGTGATCGGCCGGGGGGACGACCGACCGCGGTTAGAGGCGTTGACGCGGGAGATGGGAGTGAGCGATCGGGTGATTTTCGCGGGATTCGTGCCGACGGAGGAGTTAGTCGAGCATTACCGTCTCGCGGACGCTTACGTGATGCCGTCGCGGGAGGGTTTCGGGATCGTTTATCTGGAGGCGATGGCCTGCGGGGTTCCCGTGGTTTCGGGGGACGAGGACGGATCGGCCGATCCCCTGCAAGATGGCCTCGTCGGTTGGCGGGTTCCCTATCGCGATCCGGGGGCGGTGGCGATCGCCGTCAGCGAGATCTTGCGCGGGAACGATCGCCGTTGTCGGGGGGAATGGTTACGGGAGAGAACCCTGGAAAAATTCGGGAAAAAAGCTCTAGAGGAACGATTACAAGAATCGATCTCGCGATCATGAACGAGCGCGCCCGGCGGGAAACTCTGGACGAGATCACGGATTTCCTGTTGAACTCGGAAGATCTCGACTCGATCCTCGCCTTCTGTCGCGAGGGTATCCGTCGGGTACTGTCCCTCGATCGGGTAACGGTCTCGCGGGAAAAGGACGAGGAAGCCCTATTATCCCTACCGATCCGCCATCGGGGAGAGAATTGGGGAAATCTAGCTCTCTACGGCGATCGATCGCCGATCGGGCCGGGCGATCGGGAATTTCTCGATCGGGCGATCAAGCTGATCCGACTGGGTTTACAAAAAACCGCCGTTCACGGACAGGGACGGCGATCGGAGAATCTCCCCCGCGAGAAACCGATCGATGGCGGGACGAACGATTATCCCGATCCGGCCGCCGGATCGTTCCCCGAGGAGAAAAGGGTAGCCGATCGGGGAATCGAGACATTTTCCGGTACAGGACCGATCGACCCGCGCGGGGAAGCGATCGGATCGAGCGCGGTCTTTAGCTCTCAGCCCCCGCTGAAAATCGACATCCCTAGCGATATCCTCCAGATTTTCGCCGTCCGCGCCGCCGCCGAACAGGAACGCCAGACTCTGCTAGACTCGCTCCGAGAGAGCAATGAAAACCTCGAAGAACGCGTCCGGCAACGTACCGGGGATCTGACGCGGGCGATCGAGCGATTGAACTCGGAAATCGAGGAGCGGGCGCGGGTAGAGGCCGCCCTGCGGAAAAGCGAGGAACGCTATCGGAATCTCGTCACCATGCTTCCCTACGGGGTGCAGGAATGCGATCGGACGGGGACGATCACCTACTCGAACCCCGCGAGCGAGCGTATCTTCGGACTCGAACCGGGTGAATCGATCGGTTCTCGCATCTGGGATCGTCTCGCGAACGAGGAAGAAAAGCGGGAATTACAGGAATACCTGCGATTTCTCGATCGGGAGCGACCCGCGCCGACTCCCTATCGCTCGGTCTCCCGAAAGGGGACGGGAGAGACGTTCGACGTGCAGATCGACTGGACCTATCTCCGCGACGATTCCGGACAACTGACCGGCTATCTGTCGATTATTTCCGATATCACCGAACGCCGGCGGGCCGAGCGGGAAATCCAGAGAGCGTTAGAGAAAGAACGGGAGTTAAACCAACTGAAAACCGAGTTTATCGATATCGCCTCCCACGAGTTCCGCACCCCCCTGACGGTGATTCTCGGTTCGATTCAATTCCTACTCAAACGCTACCGTCAGTTACCGGAGGAACGGTGTCTAGAGCATTTCCAACGGGTTTACGAGGCCGGTATCCAGATCCGGGAGTTGATCGAGGAGATGTTAACGGTTAGCCGGGTCGATTCCGGGCGAATTACTATCGATCGCCGCCCGATCGCTCTCGATCGCCTCGCCAGGGATTTAATCGAGGAAATTCGGGTCGGTTCCGATAACGAGCGTTCGTTCGTTCTCCAGATCGCGAATCTCCCGGAAACGGTGTGCCTCGATCGCAAATTGCTCTATCACATCTTGACAAATTTACTATTTAATGCTGTTAAGTATTCGGACAAAAATTCCCGCATCGATCTGGCGATCGAGGGACGGGGCGATCGGGCGATCTTTACCGTGATCGATCGGGGGATCGGCATTCCCCCGGAAGACGGCGATCGCGTCTTTGAATCCTTCCACCGCGGCCGGAACGTGGGCGCTATCCCCGGAACCGGTCTAGGCTTAAAAATCGCCAAAATGTACGTCGAGGCGATGAACGGGACGATTTCCTTCACCAGTCAACCCGGTAGGGGTTCTACCTTCGTGGTGAGTTTGCCTTTGTAGGGGAGGCAGGAGTCAGGAGGCAGGAGGCAGGAGGCAGGAGTCAGGAG
>NZ_JBAFSM010000023.1:0-82095 GCF_036688125.1 Pannus brasiliensis CCIBt3594
CCCATCCCCCCATCCCCCCATCCCCCCATCTCCCTAAATCTCGGCGACGGCTCTCTCGATGAGACGACGGGCGAGGGTTTGAATCCCCGTATGCTCGTAGTAATTGGTAGTCATATCGAGGAAAGTCCCGACGTAGACCAATTTATCCGCCGAGAAATCGATAAACCCTTGAATGTGGCTCAAAATACCCTGCTGGGTCAAACCTCGATCGGCCACGAAACCGCTCATCCAGCCTTTCGTCGCCTCGAAACTCTGGCCGATAAAGTCTAACTGGCCGGCCGGGTTCCCTCCCGGAATCAGATCTTTCACGCTCTTAAAGGTGCTATTCTGCTCTAATTCTTTGGGACTCATGCCGCCGAGAGTGGATTCGACTTTCTGAATAAATTCACCGCCGAGAGGGATCAAACCGTCGAGACAGACGAGCGCCGCCATCCGCATCAGGGATTCGCCACCGTAGTCCGCGAGCGAGGCGACAAAATCGCCGATACTATCGCCGGGGATGCCGTTAATCTGGCAGAAAGCGACCACTTCCGTCACTAATTTGAGCGAGAGATCGAGGGTTTGCGCTTTTTCGGGGGTGGGGGTAATTCCCGCCAGTAAACCGCCCACGAGGGGGATTTTGCCGCCGACCGCGTTGGCGAGCGAGGCCGTGGCGAGGGCGTTATCGGCGGTATCGATCGTTTGGTAGAGCCATAGCGCGCGTTGATAGCCCTGGGATTTATCGTTAAACAACCAGACCGCGCGATCGCCGATCTGTTGGATCATTGTCTCGTCGGTTTCCCCCGTCACCTTGGTGATCGTGTTCTTGAACCCGACAAGATTTTCCCACTGGCCGGGAACGACGAAATCGAGAGCCTGGAGAACCTTGACGGTCAGATTATTGGTCGGGAGTTCATCGACCAGTTCAAAAATCGGCTTACTCACGGATTTCTCCTTACTTTAATTTTGCTAGACCATTTAAATCGAACTTGGCGAGCCAAGCCTCTCGATCGCTCGCGGTAAACGAGGGATCGCGCGATAGTACCTTCACCTGATAGCGATCGTCCACCAAAACCGCCGTGGCCGTGGCTCCCTGCTCGATCGCCGGAAAACCTTGAATCTTTTTGCTACTATTTTGAAACTTGGTCGCCGCGGTCGGGTTATTGCGGATATCGGAGATCGCCAACATGGCCAGATCCTTACCGTCTTTTTTCAGTTTGGCCTCGGCGAATCCTTTTTTCTCCTGGGTGTAGACCCGATCGTAACCACCGCCGGAGGGGGGGAAAAATCGGTTAAAACTGCCCCCGGAGGCCGAGTCTTTGACCACGGCCGTCGCTCCCCTAGAGGTGCTATCCTTTTGGGCCCCGCTAAACTGGGAGGGCGCTTGAGTAGTACAGGAAGTGACCAGCAGGAGAACGGCTAGTAATCCCGTGACCAAGATTTTTCGGAATCGAAAGCTCATGGTTCCCTCGATCTATAGGTTGACTAAGGTTTTCCTGTAGTATAGCCCTCGGCTATCGCCCGATAGTGTTAAGTTTTTCTAGGGAGCGGGTCGGGGCCGGGCGAGGGCGATCGGGGGAAGGAAAAATCGGTAAAAAGAAAAAAGCGTGACATAATAAATTAACTCTTTGGGTAGGTGTCTCGAAAAAGCTAGACCGAGCGCCCGAGAACCCTTACACTATGAGAACCCTTCCCGATCGATACCATTAATTCTCTAACCAAATAACGGTGCCATGCGGATCTTGCTTTACTCCTATAATTATCATCCCGAACCGATCGGTATCGCCCCGCTCATGACCGAACTAGCGGAGGGACTGGTCAAAAGAGGCCATCAGGTAAGAGTGGTGACGGCTTTTCCCTGGTATCCGAATAGCGAGATCCCGCCGGAATACGCCGGGAAACTCTACGCGAGCGAGGAGCGGAACGGGGTAAAAATCCAACGCTCTTATGTTTGGGCGCGTCAGCGGAGAAGTTTAAAAAATCGCGTTCTTTTCGAGTTAAGTTTCGTTTTTTTAAGTTTCTTTCAAGCGATTAACGGCTGGCGGCCCGATGTAATTTTCCTGACCGTTCCGGGTTTACCGGTCTGTGTTCCGGCCGCCCTCTTAAAAAGATTGTACGGGGTTCCGATCGTCCTGAATCTTCAAGATATCCTTCCCGACGCGGCGGTTCATGTCGGTTTATTAACCAACGAGAAAATGATCCGTGTTTTTCAGGGGTTGGAACGGTTCGCCTACCGAACGGCGGAGAAAATTAGCGTGATCGCGGACGGTTTCACGAAAAATTTATTAGAAAAAGAGGTTCCGGGCGAGAAAATCGTCGAGATATCCAACTGGGTTGATATTAATTTTATTAAACCTCTAGAGAAAACCGACAATTATTTTCTTCGGGAAAACGAACTCGTAGGCAAATTTGTCGTTTTATATTCGGGAAATATCGCCCTCACGCAACCGTTGGAAACCCTGATCGACGCGGCCGCCCGATTAGTTTCTATTCCCGATATCCGGATAGTCATCGTCGGCAAAAAAGAAGCGCTAGACCGGTTGGAAAACTACCGTCAACAACAAGGCGCGGATAACGTGTTATTGCGTCCCTTTCAACCGAGAGAGAAACTGGCGGAAATGTTGGCGGCGGCGGATGTGGCGATGGTCATGCAAAAACATAACGTGATCTCGTTTAATATGCCGTCGAAAATTCAGGTTCTACTCGCCAGCGGCCGGCCGATCATCGCCTCGGTTCCGGCGACCGGGACGGCGGCCAGGGCGATCGAACGGAGCGGGGGCGGACTCGTGGTTCCCCCGGAAGATCCGGACGCGTTGGCGCGGGCGATTCTCGAACTGTACAACGATCCGGAGCGTTTGCGGATTTTGGGAGAGAACGGACGACAGTACGCGGTGGAAAATTACTCGTTCGAGAGCGCTCTAGATAGATACGAGAAATTATTCGCGGAATTGGTCGGCGGTTTCTAGGATGGTTCCCGTCGTTCAGGTTTCTTTGACCAAGACCCCGTTTAAAAAAATCTCGGCGATGCCCTCGGCCATTTCTTGGAGGGCTTTCGGGGACGCGTCGAGGTCGAGGATCGTCTCGCTGGAGAATCCGGCGATGGCGAACATTCCCAGGAAAACCCGCGCGACGATTTTCGGGTTCATCGGCCGGTAGATGCCCCGATCGATCGCCGTTTGAAAGAAGGCTTCGGCCACGTCGGTCATTTTCTCGATCACTTCCGATTGAATGCGCTCGCGCAGTTCGGGGTGAAATTGCGCCTCGATGAAACAAACCCGCAGGAGATCGCTATTCTCGCGCATTCTCAGCATCCGTCGTCGCATCACCTGGGCGATCGCCTTGTAACTTCCCATCTCGCTGAGTTCGGTAAGTAGATCGGTGAGAATATCCACCCATCCGGCGGTCGCCACCTCGATTAAAATCGCTTTTTTATTGGAGAAATAGCGGAATAAGGTTCCTTCCGCTACTCCTGCCGTGGCGGCTAGGTCTTTCGTGGTTGTTCCCTCGTAACCCCTCGACGCGAACAAACGCAGGGCGGCCTGTAGTATCCGCCCGCGGGTATCCTCTTCCGCGGGTTCTCGATCGAAGGTGAAACGGGGGAAAAGACTTTGCATACTGCTCCGGGGCGCGACGGCATAGAGCTATTGTCCACTATGAACATTCGATCGGCCCGCGCTCCTTCATAAAATTTTGTGTCAACGGGATCGCTAGTACCGTAGCAATCCGAACTCGTGTTTAATTGCTCCAGTTCACTATAGATCGGGGTTTTTGGAGCGGAACGCTCCTCCTTTAGAGAGAAAAAACGCAAAATCGCAAAATCTCGTTTATATAGGTTCGCCAGCGTGTACACTAGAAATCAGGTCGAGTTCAATCATATTTTCTATGGCGAGAATTAGAGAGCCTAAACCTTTGAACGAGCTAATCCAAGATGTGACACCCGAAGAATTGGTACCTCTGATGAGGAAATACCGTGCTACGGACGCTCAAGGTAGATATTTTCATTGGCACGAGTTCCAATGGAGAGTGGAAAAGGGTGACGACAAGTTAAAGGCATGGACAGCGACTAAATTCGCTAGGATAAGTATAACCAAGAAACTACCCCTACAAGCGGAAGACGATCGATGCTTTAGTTATTGCGTACCCGATTCCCTTTTCGCCAGATTACACCGTATCGATAAGATGACCGGTGGGGGTCGGGAAATCGATGAGGGTACTTTGGTTTCATCCCGCGAGAAAGATCGTTATCTCGTTAAGAGTCTCATGCAAGAGGAAGCCATTACTTCCTCCCAGCTAGAAGGAGCTTCGACGACTCGAAAAGTCGCCAAGGAAATGCTGGAAAAAAATCTTCCCCCCAAAGATAAATCCCAACAGATGATTCTCAACAATTATCGATTGATGAAAAAAGCCGTAGAAAATAAAAATCGGGAATTATCCATTGATTTTATCTTAGAGTTACACGAAATCGCTATCTACAAGGCGATCGAAAATCAAGCGGAGCCTGGAGAGATTAGAAAAAACAATGATATTGTTGTTACGGATCTGTACAATAATAATCGCTTTGAACCACCGGACTGGGAAAGCATACCATCGAGACTGATCGAACTCTGTGATTTCGCGAACCTGGAGCATAACGATCCGAGTAATTTCATTCATCCGATTATCAAGGCGATTATCCTACATTTCATGATCGCGTATATACATCCTTTCGCCGATGGGAACGGTAGAACGGCGAGAGCGATTTTTTATTGGAGTATTCTTCGATCGGGTTACTGGCTATTTGAATATGTTTCGATTAGTAAATTTATCCAAGAAAGTAGAGGAGATTATGACAAGGCTTTTATCTATACAGAAACCGATGATTTCGATATAACTTATTTTCTCTATAATCAAGTCGATGTTGTTGAAAAAGCCGTGAAATCACTTCAAGATTACATAGATAGAAAAAAAAGAGAGTTTTATGATTTCACGGATTGGCTGGCTAAAAGTCCAGTGGCAAAAACCTTAATTCAGGGGCAAATAGAAATTGTAAAAGAGGCATTGAAAACGCCCGGTAGAGAATTTACCGTCAAACAAGTTTCTAGCGATCTAGAGGTGGCTGAAAATACGGCGAGAAGCTATCTGAATACTTTGGTTGACAAACAATTATTAGTCAGAGAAAAATCTAGCCGAGGGAAAGCGATCGCTTATCTCTCTCCCGCTAATTTAAAAGAAAGATTACAGCTTCGATAATCGTACAAAATATACGCTCGCGAGCTTGATAAACCGAATAGACAATCCCCACCATTATAAACAAAGTGGCGGGGACTGACAGACAACAACCTAGACTAATATCGCCAAGGATTCCGGATCGATCGAACCCTCACTTATCTCACTTTCCCCTAGATAAATGCCCAGCGATCGAGCCGTTTTAACCATGAAACTATCCGCTTCGACCGGGTAAGCACAGCGATTTTCGTGGTGACATTGTTGGATAATTTTGATGATCGGTTTGAGGGGTAGACCGCGCACTTTTCCGCCGCGCCAGACCACCACCCGATCGAATTTCTCGCGCTCGATCAATTCCACCGCTTTAATCCCGTACACCGTCGCCAATAAACGATCCATCGCTAACGGGGGACGGCTCCTTTGCAAGTGTCCCAAAGACATCGCCCGCACGTCTACCGCCTTGAGATCGCAGAAAGCCGGGTCGGCATCGCATAGAACGTGCATTTTCTCGACAATTACCTTTTCTAGATAATCGGCGATATATTTCTCTTTATTTCCCTCTAGATTTTTTACCCCTTCCGACACCACGATCAGCGCGAAGTTGCGTCCCTCGGCGCGTAATCGGGCCAGTTGACGACAACAACCTTCGAGAATTTCCGGGGTTAGGTGCGGGGTTAATTCGGGGACGAAAATCGCGTCCGCGCCCCCGGCGATACCCGCGTGAAGGGCGAGATGGCCCGCGTCGCGTCCCATCACCTGCACGATCATCACGCGTTCGTGACTGGCGGCGGTAAAGCTCAGGTCGTATAGTGCTTGAGTAACGATCTCGACCGCGGTGGTAAAACCGACCGCCAATTCCGTGTAAGGAACGTCATTATCGATCGTTTTGGGGATGGCGATCATCTTCCAGTTTCCCCGGATGGCGAGTTCGTAGATGATATCGATACTGCCATCGCCCCCGACGACGATCAGCGCGTCTAGCCCGAGAATTTCGTATCCTTTGAGAATTTTCGAGGCGATTTCCGAATCTTCCGGGTGTCCCTTGCTCAGAGATCCCAACACGCTACCGCTGAGAAATTGTAAAACGTCTATCCCTTTAAGGATTCCGGGCAGATTGTAGCCGTGTCGCGCGAGGAGTAGATCTTCGGGATGGTATTTCCCCTCGGCGATACCGATGAAGCCGTCGGTTCCGTAGGGGATGCCGTACACGTCCCAGCCTTTCAGTGTCGAGGCTTTGACGACCGATCGAATGACGGCGTTTAATCCCGGACAATCGCCGCCACTGGTGAGAATGCCGATTTTTTTGGTAGGGGCTGACTGCTGATTCGTCGTGATACTCATACTATTTCACCTTGAATTCCCGTAATTTTTGCCAATTATACTTGGCTTTAGAGAATTTTTCGTAGGAAGGCGGAATTTATGACGGTAGGAGAATTCTTTTAAATTCTGCCTTCTGTTTTTTGGTGGGTTACGCGGTGCTAACCCACCCCACTATTTTATTGGGCGGTTTGCCGGTGTCCCCAGGAGGGGAAACGCTTCCAGACCGGTTCGTAACTCTGGATAGCTTTCATGTACTGGGCCCGCTCGAACGCGCTGGGATCGGGGCAATTTAACTGACTCATACTGCCCTGTAACTGTTCGATCGATTCGTACTCGTTTTCCTCCAGCCAGTGGAGTAAACCCCGCTCGATCTTGGTGATTTCCTCGAAACCGTGACGCAGTAACACGCTCACCAGCATGGTCACTTTCGCGCCCACCATCGTCATCTTGATCACGTCGATCGAATTGTGAATCCCTCCCGTGGCCGCGAGATCCACCGGAACCCGCCCGTAGAGCATGGCGATCCAGCGCAGGGGTAAACGCATCGCCTGGGGATTACTCAAAATCACGTTCGGTTTCACGTCCAGGGTTTCCAGATCGATATCCGGCTGATAGAAACGGTTGAATAATACCAACCCGTTCGCCCCCGCTTCCGCCAATTTTTTGGCCATATTCGCCGTATTGCTGAAATAGGGACTCAGTTTCATCGCCACCGGGATCGAGACTTCCGATTTGACGATTTTGAGAATATCGAGGTAATTCTGCTCCACGTCCGCGCCCGATAACTCCAGGTCATTGGGAACGTAGTAGACGTTCAATTCCAGCGCGTCCGCCCCGGCCTGTTCGATTTGAATCGCGTACTCCAGCCATCCGCCGGACGTTTCCCCGTTGAGGCTGGCGATAATCGGCATCTCGACCATTTCCTTCGCTTTCCGGATATGGTTGAGATATTCCTCCGAACCGACGTGAAATACTTCCGGTTCCGGGAAATAGGTCAACGCCTCCGCGAAACTCTCCGCCCCGTGGGTGAAATGATGGTGTAAAGCCAATTGTTCCTGCTTGATCTGCTCCTCGAAAAAGGAGTGTAAAACCACCGCCGCCGCGCCCGCGTCTTCCATGCGTTTGATATTATCGATGTCCTCGCTCAAAGGGGCCGCCGAACCGACGACGAGGGGCGATCGCAACTCCAATCCCAGATAATTCGTTCGTAAAGTCATGCTCGTTTCACCTTTTTTCCAAGTAATCCAGTGCATCGCGAACCGGGAATCGGGGAGCGGATAGAGACTTTTTAGAAAAACCCGTTCCACTCCCGCCGATTTCCTACTGAGTTACGGTTTCTTTCTTGCCGTGGCCGTTCGTGCCGTGACCGTTGCCTTCGGGAGTTTCCGTTGTCGGAGTTTCCCCGGTCGCGGCCGGGTTTTCCAGATGGCGCGAGGCGAGATACTCGTACATCTGCCAACGGGTATTCACGTCCGCTTGCGCTTCTTTCAGTAACTGTTTCGCGACTTCGGGTTTGCTGGCGGCGAGCATCTTGAAGCGGTTCTCGGCGTAGATCGTGTTCGATAACGGGAGTTTGGGCGATCGACAGTCCAATTGCAGGGGATTTTTCCCTTCTTTGGTCAGTTCGGGATTATACCGGTACAGTAACCAGCGTCCGCTCTCGACGATCTCTTTCTGGTGGGTCATCGCCGTGGCCATATTGATCCCGTGGGCGATACAGTGCGAGTAGGCGATGATGATCGAGGGGCCTTCGTAAGCTTCCGCTTCTAGAAACGCCTTGATCGTCTGCTCGTTTTTCGCGCCCATCGCCACGCTGGCCACGTACACGTTGCCGTAGGTCATCGCCATCAAACCGAGATCTTTTTTCGGCCCCGGTTTCCCGGCGGAGGCGAATTTGGCGACCGCGGCGCGGGGGGTGGCTTTCGAGGCCTGTCCTCCCGTGTTGGAATAGACTTCGGTATCCATGACGAGAATATTCACGTTGCGGCCGCTGGCGATAACGTGATCCAGTCCGCCATAGCCGATGTCGTAAGCCCATCCGTCTCCCCCGACAATCCAGACACTTTTCTTGACTAGATAATCGGCCACGGAAAGCAACATTTTAACGGGAGTAGTCTGTTCTAATTCCCGTAAACGGGCTTTGAGAACTTCTACCCGCTCGCGTTGTTCGGTTATGTCCGCCTCGTCGCGTTGGCTGGCGTTGAGAATATCGGTGGCGAGACTTTCCCCGACATCACCGGCGAGAGAGTGGAGGAGTTCGTGGGCGAATTCGGCTTGTTTGTCGATCGAAACCCGGAATCCTAACCCGAATTCGGCGTTGTCTTCAAAGAGGGAGTTCGACCAGGTGGGGCCGCGGCCTTCCGCGTTTACCGTCCAGGGCGTGGTGGGTAAGTTCCCCCCGTAGATAGATGAACATCCGGTCGCGTTGGCCACGATCATGCGATCGCCGAACAACTGACTGACCAATTTCACGTAGGGAGTCTCGCCACAGCCCGCGCAAGCACCGGAGAACTCGAAAAGCGGCTCCTGCATCTGCTGGTGACTGATTTTGTTCAGATTCAGGTGTTGGCGATCGGGATTGGGGAGATCGAGGAAAAAGTCCCAATTCGCGCGCTCCTGTTCCCGTATCGGTAACTGGGGAGCCATGTTAATCGCTTTCAGCCGCGGCTGGGCTTTATTTTTCGCGGGACAGACATCGACGCAGATACCGCACCCGGTACAGTCTTCCGCCGCGACCTGGATGGTGAATTTCAGCCCTTTCCAGTCGTGATCCTTGGCGTTGGTACTCTTGAAGGTTTCCGGCGCGTCGGCGAGTTCCCCTTCCTCGTACACTTTCGATCGAATGACCGCGTGGGGACAGACTAACACGCACTTCCCGCACTGCACGCACACGTCCGGGTCCCAAACGGGGACTTCTTGGGCGATATTGCGTTTCTCCCATTTCGTCGTTCCCGTCGGGTAGGTTCCGTCGTTGGGTAACGCGCTCACGGGCAGTTGATCCCCCTTGCGCTCGCTCATTTTGCCCAGTACCTCCCGCACGAAAGCCGGGGCGGTATCGGGGATCGCCGGTCTCAGATCGGGGGCGTTTTCCTCGACCGTTGCGGGAATCGGCACTTCGTACAGGTGTTCGAGCGCGGAATCGACGGCTTGAATGTTCATCCGCACGATCTCTTCGCCTTTCTTGCCGTAGGTCTTGCGGATACTCTTCTTGATCTGTTCGATCGCCGCGTCCCGCGGTAACACGCCGGCTAACGCGAAGAAACATACCTGCATGACGGTATTGATCCGTCCGCCCATCCCGGCCTCTTTCGCCACCCGCAAGGCGTTGATCGTGTAGACTTTCAGGTGTTTGTCGATGATGGTCTGTTGCAGGTTTCGCGGTAGGTGGTGGAAAACTTCCCCGACTTCGTAGGGACTGCTCAGGAGGAAAGTCGCCCCGTCCATCGCGGTTTCGAGAAGGTCGAACTGATCGACGAATTCCCACTGATGACAGGCGATAAAGTTAGCCCGCGTGATTAAATAGGTCGATCGAATGGGATTCGGCCCGAAACGCAGGTGAGACACCGTAACCGACCCGGATTTCTTGGAATCGTAGACAAAATAGCCCTGCGCGTAGTTATCGGTATCCTCGCCGATAATCTTGATCGAGTTTTTATTCGCGCCGACGGTTCCATCCGATCCCAACCCGTAGAACACGGCGCGCACCACGTTGTCCGGTTCGGTGGAGAAGAAGGGATCGTAGTCGAGGCTGGTAAAACTTAGATCGTCTTTAATGCCGATCGTGAAGTGATTTTTCGGCTTATCCAGGCTTAAATTCTCGAAAATACCCTTGACCATCGCCGGGGTGAATTCTTTCGAGGAGAGACCGTAGCGGCCCGCGACGATCTTCGGTAGGGTTCCCGCGCCGTGTTCCAGAAAAGCCGTCGCCACGTCGAGATAGAGAGGATCACCGCCCGCGCCCGGTTCTTTGCAACGGTCTAAAACGGCGATTTTCTTCACCGTTTCCGGCAGGGCCGCGATCAGTCGTTCCGCGTCGAAAGGACGGTAGAGACGCACTTTCAGCAATCCCACTTTTTCCCCGCGCGCGTTGAGAGCATCGACGGTTTCCTGGATGGTCTCACAGCCGGAACCCATCGCGATGAGAACTCTTTCCGCGTCCGGCGCGCCGCGGTACTCGTAGAGATAATACTGTCGTCCGGTCAGTTCGGCGAACCGATCCATGACCTGTTGGGTGATGTCGGGACATTCGGCGTAGAAAGGATTCACCGTTTCCCGCGCCTGGAAGTAAACATCGGGATTCTGGGCGGTTCCGCGGAGAACCGGTCGATCGGGGGTCATGGCGCGCTGACGGTGCGCGATAATCAGATCCTCGTCGATCAACTGCCGCAGGATTTCATCGTCGATTAACTCGACCTTCTGGACTTCGTGGGAGGTGCGGAAACCGTCGAAGAAATGGAGGAAGGGAATCCGCGCGCGTAGGGTGGCCGCCGTGGCGATCGCCGCCATATCTTGGGCTTCCTGTACGGAATCGGCCGCCAGCATCGCCCAGCCGGTACTTCTCGCGGACATTACATCGCTATGATCGCCGAAGATGGAGAGTCCCTGGGCCGCGAGCGACCGCGCCGCGACGTGAACCACGGCCGAGGTCAGTTCCCCCGCGATCTTGTAGAAGTTCGGGAGCATTAAGAGTAAGCCCTGCGACGCGGTGAAGGTGGTGGTTAAAGACCCCGTTTGCAAGGCCCCGTGTAGGGTTCCGGCCGCGCCTCCCTCGCTCTGCAATTCGATCACCGACGGGATAGTTCCCCACAGATTGGCTTTTCGTTCTCCGGCCCAACTGTCCGACCATTCCCCCATCGGTGACGAGGGAGTGATGGGATAGATGGCGATCACTTCACTGAGACGGTAGGCGACACGGGCGACGGCCTCGTTCCCGTCTATGGTCGCGTAGGTTTTACTGGTCATATTTTTCCCTCAATTTTTACGGTATCTGTAGGGATATAAAGTTTGTTTACGGTGTCGGGATCGGATCGTTAGATTCTGTTAGAATGTCTAGCCATAAACTAAGGGTAGCGCGCGCGTTTTTTGGGGGATCGATCGAGAATTGTTGACTATCTAGAGCGGTGGATGTGACCGGCGAGAGATAGCACCCATTTGAGTTTTTTTCCCTATCTCTATCTCGATCATTATCCAGATTTCTAGCTTTCTGGCGATTCGTTATTTTTTCTTAATGCACCGTAAGACTGACTACATCCGAGTTCGGATGAATTTTTGTAAGCGATCTTTTCGTTTGGGACATAGTTATTCTAAAATAGTAATAATCTTTTATCTATTAGCCGATAAGCTCGATCGCCCCGATACAAGCGAGATCGGCGATTAAGAATTCTGAGAGATTCGATTATAAAACTTATTAAAAAATTGATTGATGGTAGCGTGGCTCGATCGATAGGATGGAAGGGAAGTTCTCATCTAGGAGCGATCGACCATGACTAACACTCTGCAACGTCGTGGCGAAGTAGATCTCGGGAATCAGTGGGAGAATTTTTGTGATTGGATAACCAGCACCGATAATCGCATTTATATCGGCTGGTTCGGCGTTTTGATGATTCCCACGATTCTTTCTGCCGCTACCTGTTTTCTCATCGCTTTTCTCGTCGCGCCTCCCGTGGATATGGAGGGAATTCGCGAACCCGTTATCGGCGCGCTTCTCGACGGGAATAATCTATTAACCGCGGCGGTAATCCCGACATCGGCCGCGATCGGTTTACATTTTTACCCGATATGGGACGCGGCTTCGATCGATGAATGGCTCTACAATGGTGGCCCCTATCAATTCATCATCCTGCACTTTTTAATCGGGGTCTGGTGCTATCTCGGCCGTCTCTGGGAATTGAGTTACCGTCTGGGGATGCGTCCGTGGATCTCCGTCGCTTTTTCCGCTCCCGCCGGTGCCGCGACCGCTATCTTTTTAATTTACCCGATCGGTCAGGGCAGTTTTTCCGAGGGGATGCCGTTGGGAATTAGCGGTACATTTCACTTCATGCTCGGTTTCCAAGCGACCCATAATATCCTCATGAACCCCCTACATATGTTAGGGGTGACGGGAATTTTCGGCGGTGCGTTGTTGGCTTCCCTCCACGGTTCTCTCGTGACTTCTTCCCTAGTTCGAGAAACCACTCTAGACGAGTCGATTAACGCGGGTTACAAGTTCGGCCAACAGGAAACCACCTATAATCTATTGGCGGGACATCAGGGGTATTTAGGCCGTTTATTGATCCCCGGTTTGGGTGTGGAAAATAGTCGATCGTTGCATTTTCTAATCGTTGCGGTTCCCGTGGTCGGAGTGTGGTGCGCGACGCTGGCGATCGGTGTGATGGCTTTTAATTTAAACGGGTTTAATTTCAATCAATCGATCCTCGATAGTTACGGTCATCCCATTCCCACCGATGCCGATATTTTAAATCGGGCGAATTTGGGTTTGCGCGCCATGCACTCTCCCAATACCCATAATTTCCCGATCGTTCTCGCCGGCGGCCCGGAAATTCCGGTTAGTTAATCGTTCGATCGATCCTTTCCAAGCCAGATGGGTTTACCTATCTGGCTTTTTGCTGTATCGGTTGTAATTCTTATACTATAATCAATCCAGAGACCCGTTAGAGTTTTACTAAGGTGGGACGCGATGGTACAGAAAATCGCTTTTTTCAATCCCAAAGGTGGGGTGAGCAAAACTACCACGACTTTTAATCTAGGATGGATGCTCGCCGAAAAAGGAAAACGGGTTATCCTGGTCGATGCCGATCCTCAATGTAACCTAACGGGGATGACATTAGGAGAAGAAACCGAAGCGGATGAGGCGAGACTAGAGGAAATTTACAAGACTCGTTCTAATATTAAAACTGGTTTAGCACCCGCTTTTGAAGTACAACCTAGATCGATCGAGGCTGTAGATTGTATTCCGATCAAGGGACGAGATGGCTTATTTTTATTACCGGGTCATGTCGGGTTAGCCGAATATGAAGTAACTTTAGGAATCGCTCAAGAGCTAAGTGGATCGATTCGATCGCTTAGAAATTTACCCGGTGCTATCCCGGATTTTTTCGAGAAAACGGCTCGAAAATTAAACGTGGATTATATCTTGATCGATACAAGCTCAAGTTTAGGATCACTCAATCAAAATATTTTAATGACCAGCGATTTTTTCATCGTTCCTACCACGGCCGATTTTCTCTCTATCCTAGCGATTGAATCTCTAGCTAGAATTTTGCCGAAATGGTATCAATGGGCAAAAAAAGCTAATTCACTAACAATTCTTAAAGAAGCGAACTATCCATTCCCTGATGTTAGATTACATTTTTTAGGGACTATCGTGCAAGATCGACGGATGATACAGCTCGAAAATTTTGATAAATGGGTTCAACGGATCGAGTCAATAGTTACGGAAAAGCTAGTTGCCGCTTTAGAAAAAAATAATATGATGTTTACTAAAAATTTTTATTTTGAAAATCAAATTACCAGTTCTTATACCTTGGCACGCATACCAGATTCTAATGATCTAGTAATGATTTCTCAAATTAAAAAAACGCCTATCTTCGCCCTAGCCCCTGAACAATTATCTTCTATGAGCTTGGCAGGTAATAATCTAGCAATAATGCAAGAAAAACAAAAAGAATTTCAACTAATTTTTTCTGATTTAGCCGATAAAGTAATCGGATTAACCTCCACCGCGTATGCAGTCAGCACTTGATCAATTCCGAATTAGTATCAGTCGAGTTCGGGATCTGATAGCGATTCATACTTCGGTTAAAGCCCAAGCTACTCCTGAATTAGACTTATCCGATATTTTGAGAGCAACTTTAGTTCTGAGCGTTAGTGCCTTAGATTACTATATTCACGAGGTAGTAACGTTAGGAATGTTGGAAATTTATCGGGGTCAACGTCCCGAACCCGCTCCTTCCGCGAATACTTCTCGCTCTGCGTTCGCTCGTTTTCCGGTATCATTAGGGGGCGCGCGACAAGAACGAGCGATCGCCTTAACGATCGCTGATTGGCTAGAAACCGAGATTCAAAATAATGAAGGTTTTTCCTTTCTAGAACAGCCCCGTTTACTTTCCGAGTTACTTCCCGCGATCGAGAGAGGAATGATCGATCGATTCAATGATACCGCTTGGTTAGAAGATGAAATTCGAGAGAACCTGAGTTATAAAAGTTTTCAACAACCCGATAAAATAGCGGAGGCGATCCGATCGATTTCCGATAAAAGGCTGTGGGAGGAAGTAGGTATCAAGCTAGAAAAGCCAGCGAGAGAGGTTAAACAACAATTGACCGATCTCGTCGATCGCAGGAACAAGATCGCTCACGAAGCGGATATAGACCCCACTTTCGGCATCGGGGAGCGCTGGGAGCTCGATGAAAATCTGGTTAACGACGCGGTAGATTTTATCGAACAACTTGCTGAAAGTATTCACCAAGTTATCGCGACCTAACTTCCTCGATGCTTTTTCCATCCGCATCATTCCGGACGGATCGACCCACCCCAAAAGCCGATAATTCAAGCGTCATCCATCTTACGAGGCATTTTTCCGCCCGATCGCAACGTAAAAAGGATCGGCCCCCGCGATGCCTAACATGGCTAGAAAACTCGGAATAGTAGAAGTATGGACGATCGCTTCCGGTTCCCCGAATCCCGGTACGGAACGAAAATAAGATTTCACTAACTCCAACCGTCCGAGATCGGTATTATCGCGCCACGTTGCGATCGCTTTCTGGTAAAACATCCGATTGGAAAAACTGACGATAACGATCCCGTTCGGTTTTAAAATCCGACACAACTCGGAAAATACCGCCTCCGGATACTGTAAATACTGCACCGACACCGTAATTAACACCGCGTCGAAATCCTCGTCTTCTAACGGCAATTTAGGATTCGCGTTGAGATCTTGGATAAAATAGTGATTCAATCGGGGATTTTTCGCGAGTTCTTCCTCGTTCATCCCGTGGCCCTCGACGTGCGCGAATTCCACATCGTCCGGCAAGTGGGACACCCAGCTACTCATCAGATCGAGAACCCGCGTGTTCGGGGTCAAGCGTTCGCGGTATAACTCGGTGAGGCGATCGAGAAACCCCCCGTCCACATGGGTCACGAAGCGGGGAAACGCGTAAAAATCGCTATCTCGGGTCGGATCGAGTTTGGTTCTCTCTTCGGGTCGGAGCATTTCTGTCAAGTAAAATTCATCATTTTTAACATAACAGATCCGCGCGGAAAAAAGGGTCAACCGAACCGGTCAACCCCTAGGCTTGGGAACGCGCTGTAAATCTTAGCTTTGAACGACAAGTTTCACGTTCGCGTTTTGCAGACCGCGCTGTTTCACTTCGGATAGGGTTTTGTTAACCGCGTATTTTTGATTGATCGAGTTGATCAGCTCGGTTTGGTTGTGTTTTTTCGCAACACCCCAGAGGTCGGCGATCAAATCGAAAGTACCGTCACTATTACGAGACCAGCCGAGATCGTATTCGCCATCGAGAACGGCAACGATATCGGAGCGAACGCGTTGACCGTTGTAGCCACGAACATCAGCTTCGGTTTTCACGCTGATACCGAGATCGCGAAGGGAAGCTTTGAGGATTTCGGCATCGGTGATTTTGGTCCGTAAGGTGCTGAAATGAGACATTGGGATTTCCTCCAGTAGATTTCAGAATCAACAACAACAAACTGAGAGTTAACGTGCGCCGTCTGTAAAGCGGCTTTTTGCGAGTCGCGCTAGTTCGGTGAACTAGCCTTTCAGCCCGTTGGGAGCGGGAGAAAGTCTGTTAGAACTCCAATCGCTGATATTCAGCGACGGAGGCCGAGGCGGGTCGGGCCCGTTGTCTGGCCCAGTCACGGAGAGCCGTGACCTGCTCGGTCATGGTGCGGGAAAGCGGCAGGGTCGCTTTGATCGCGGCGATGATGTCCAACTGGGTGAACTCGCGATCTTGCGCGAAAGCCTCGTACATGGCGGCGATTAACGCCTGTTCGATTTCCGCACCGGAAAATCCATCGGATACCTTGGCCAACTGCTCTAAATCGAAGCGGGTCGTGTCCGAGCGTCGTTTGGTCAGGTGAATATTGAAAATATCTTGTCGTTCTTCCGAGGTGGGTAAGTCCACGAAGAAGATTTCATCGAAGCGCCCTTTGCGGAGGAATTCCCCCGGAAGTCTCTCGATTCGGTTGGCGGTCGCCATCACGAACACCGGCGAGGTTTTTTCCTGCATCCAGGTCAGGAAGGAACCGAAAATCCGGCTAGAGGTTCCACCATCGGAGTCGGCCGAACCCGTTCCTCCGGCGAAGGCTTTATCTAATTCGTCGATGAAGAGGATGGCAGGGGAAATCGATTCCGCGGTTTTCAAGGCGTTGCGGAGATTAGCCTCGGAACGTCCCACCATCGAACCGTCGTACACCCGTCCCATGTCCAAGCGTAGGAGGGGAAGACTCCATAACCGGGCGGTCGTTTTGGCGATGAGGGATTTTCCGCATCCCGGAACCCCGAGGATTAACATCCCTTTCGGTTGGGGTAGTCCGTAAGCTCGCGCCCGTTCGGTGAAGGCGTTAGAACGCTGTTTCAACCATTTTTTCAATTCTTCGAGACCGCCGACCGAGTTGATCGTCTCGTCTTCTTCGATAAATTCTAAAATTCCGTTGCGGCGAATTAATTGTTTTTTCTCCGAGAGAACGATCTCTACTTCCTCTTCGGTCAGTCGATTCGTTTTGACATACGCTTTCCGGTAAACTTTATCCGCTTCATCCTTGGTTAAACCGAGAGCGGCTTTGAGGAGTTTCTCGCGAACTTCGGTCGTGGTGCGACGGCTTTTAATTCTGTCGAGATGTTGCGAGAGAACGAGATCCAGTTCTCCCATGTCGGGTAAGGGAAAATCTAGGAGAACGACATCCTTTTCTAGCTCGATCGGGATGTCCTGTACCGGGGACATTAAGACAATAATCTTTTCCGTTCCTTTGAAGGAGGCGATCGCGTCTCTCAGCCAGCGCGTGACCGGGGCCGACGTGATAAAGGGATGGAGATCTTTAAAGATATAAATTCCCGCTTCCCGTTGCCGGACGACCCACTCGATCGCCGCTTCGGGGGATACTGTATTGTGTTGGTTGGCTTGCCGGGGTTGACCGTATTCGACTATCCCGTGGGTGACCGTCCAGACATACACTCGTCGATGTTGGGTATTCAGTTGGGCGATTTTAGAAATCGCTTGTTCCGCTCTCTCTTCCTCGGAAGTGACGAGGTAGATCAAGGGATATTGAGCTTTGACTAAAATTTCTAGCTCTTCTCTCATGACATCGACCCTTTGAATAACGGTTTATCCACAGTTTATTTATCTTTGATTTTTATCGCCCGATCGAGCTAGAAAATGTTCGCTCTAACAGGGGACTAATTCCGTCTCTCCCTCCTGACTTCCCGCGGAACGGGTCGTTTCGGGAACCTCGATCGGGAACTCGTCGGCGACGATACCCGGTTGGCGTTCGATCGAGATCATCCGGTCGTTTTTCATGACCAGGGCCGCGTCGCACTCGGGACAGACATGAACCTGATAGGTTTTGCCGTAGGCGGCGGCTTCAATCTCTTCTACCTTTTCAGGGTACTTCAAGTAAAAGCCGATCGCTCTCTCCACTAAGGCGGACATCGATTCTTCATCGATAGCGGCGCGGATTTTTAGTTGGCGATGGATTCCAGGGGGAAGATAGATTGTGACTTTTTGCTTGTCTTGCATATCACTAAAAGAATGTACCCGGGTATGTTCCCTTACTGTAACGACTCCCCCGGCGACTGTCAAGACGGTAAGCCGTTATGATGGCACTATTGTAATATTTCGTTACAATCACCGACGGGGATCGGGGAGAGAGACGCGATCGAGTAAGATATCCTCACAAGATCCCGATACCCTAGCCCCAGCATGGTCACGACCCGGACACCCACCCCGAATCATCCCCTCGCCCCGTTTTTCGATCGACTCCTCCAGGGGGACGCTCTCTTACAGGACACGCCCCAGAATTTGGTGGAGGTCGTGGGCATCCTGAAAAGCTACGGCGTGGTTTTGGACGCTTATTCTAAAAATTTAATTTATATCGCCGATAATCAATTCTTCGTCTTCTTCCCGTTCTTTAAATACTTTAACGGCGAGGTGTCGATCGGCGGACTCTTCAAGCACTGGTGGCACGATCGCATTAACTTCGAGTACGCGGAATACTGTATGAAAGCCATGTTCTGGCATGGTGGGGGGGGACTGGACGCTTACGTGGATAGTCCCGCGTTCCGCGACGTGACCGAAAAGGTGATACGGGCGAAATTTAAAACAAATCCGTTTATTCTCACCGTTCATAAAGCCTTTCCCGAATTTCTACCCGAACAAATGCGGATGATGGCCTATTACAGTGGATTGGGTCAGTTCTGGCGGGTGATGGCGGATACGTTTTTAAGTTTGTCCGATCTCTACGATAACGGAGAAATCCGCTCGATTCCCGAGGTAGTAGCCCATATTAAGGGCTATCTCGTCGATAACGCCACCAAACCGATCACCTATTCCGTCAAAGTCAAGGGACAAGTTTACGATCTCATCCCGAAATCGGCGGGACTGACTTTTTTAGTCGATACCGCGATTCCTTACGTCGAGGCGGTTTTCTTCCGCGGGACTCCCTTCCCCGGCACGGTTTCCTATAACGCGCAGGCCTATCAGATTCCCTACGATCAGGGACAGTTCACCTACGGGGCATTGTACGCCGACCCGCTCCCGATCGGCGGTGCGGGCATTCCGCCGACGCTGTTGATGCAGGATATGCGGCATTTCCTCCCGAATTATTTACACGATATCTATAAGAAAAACTTCCGCCAAGAGGAAGATCTTCTCGTGCAGATCTGCGAGAGTTTTCAAAAATCGATGTTCTGCGTCACCTCGGCGGCGATTCAGGGACTTGCGCCCTATCCCTTAACCAGCGAAAAACCCGAAGAGATCGAAGCTAACCGCGTTTATCTGGAAGGCTGGATGAATCGCTTCGTGAAATCGCGGTTATTAGAGGTCAATCGGTAATTCTCGCGATCTATCGGAAGGGGGGGGAATAGAGTAAACCGCCCTTCGTCCAGAGATTGTTCAGGCCGCGATCGAGGCCGAGGGGTTTGGCGATATTGCGATCGTAGATCTCGCCGTAATTACCGACGTGTTTTAGCGCTCTCGTTGCGAAATCGTTCGGTAGGCCCATTCCCTCGCCGATTTTCTCCTCGGTTCCGAGAAAGCGTCGGATACTCGGATCGGTGGAATTGGCGAAAGTGGCGATATTTTTCGAGGTAATGCCGAATTCTTCCCCCTGCACGAGACTGTAGACGATCCAGCGCACCGCGTCCGTCCAGGCAGGTTCTCCCTTCGCCACGGCCGGCGCGAGGGGTTCTTTAGAAAATACCTCGTCTAGCACCCGATGATCGCCCGGTTTGGGGAAAACGGAACGTCGGGCGACCAGTTGCGATCGATCGGACGTGACGGCCGCGCACCGGCCCGCTTGATAGGCGGTATAGAGCGCGTCCACGTCATCGGAGACGATCGGGTTATAATTTCTCACGCCGATTTTTCGCATCGCGTCGGTCAAGTTCTGTTCGGTGGTGGTTCCGGAGAGGACGCAGATCGATTTTCCCTGTAAATCGGCGAGTTTATTAATCCCGCTGGCTTTGGAAACCATGATTCCCTGTCCGTCGTAGAAGATCGGCTCGATAAACTGAATCCCGATCGAGGTATCCCGGCCGGCGGTTAACGTGGTATTACGGCTGAGAATATCCACCTCTCCCGTCTGCACAGCGGTAAAACGTTCCTGCGCGCTCAGTTTGCGATATTCTACCTTACTTGGATCGTCGAAGAGCGCGGCGGCGATCGCGCGACAGATATCCACGTCTATCCCCGAATACTCGCCCTTTTCTGTCACGAAACTAAATCCGGGGACTTCCCCGTTAATCCCGCAGATCACCTTCCCGCGACTTTTGACCGTTTCTAGACGACCGCCCCCCGTCGCGGCCGGTGAAGTGGACGCGTTGGGTTTTTCCCCCTCGCAAGCCGTTAATACAAGCAAAAGTAGGGGAAGTAAATAAGAATGCCGTTTTTTCATCTCGATCGGTAGTATCTAGAAATTATTACAGCGTTTTTTTCGTTGGAAAAAGTGAGTGGGAAAATCTCCAAGCTATACGATAGCGCCGTTTTAGCGATCGCTCGCGGTTCCCGAATCCGGACTCCTACCGGATTGATTCTGCCAGTCGCGACCGAGTTGAATCGTCACGTCGGAGGCGAGATTCCCGGTACTCTCGACGAGAACCTCGCCGATCCCGATCGAACCGCGGAGGGTGGCCGCCGCCCGATCGTCCCCGTTCTGGGCGATAATCTTGGTGGTTTCGGGCGGATCTACCTTGCTACGGGCGACGATGATATTGTGATAGCCGGCGGTTTCCAGGGACCGTACCATCGATCGAACCGCGTCGGGATCGTCGAGACTATCCTGTACCGTAATCCGGAGATTTTCCGTCGCGTTGTCGGAAATATTCACCTGTCCGTGATCGAAATAGCGCGCCGCGATATCTTGAATTTTCTCCTCGTTCGGTAGCCAGTAACTAACGGATTTATGTCCGTCCCCGCTAAAATCGCCGGGGAGGAGAACCATCTGTAGGTTCGATCGATCGACCTCGGTGGCGAACCCGGCCAGCGCCAGCAGTTCTTCGAGCGTCAGATTCGTATCGATATGGGTTTGAATTACTTTTAAAATATCGGGAATTTTCAGGAGCGCGCCGGGTTGTAGAGCCTGTTCCATCACGGCGCGCATGAGTTGCTGTTGCCGTTGTACCCGGCCGATATCGCCGTAGGCATCGTGACGGAATCGCGAGAATTGTACCGCTTTCGCACCGTCGAGGTGCTGTTTGCCTTTTTTGAGGTCGATGTAGAAATGCTGGCTGAAATCGTTGTATTTCATGTCCTTGGGAACATCGATCGTCACGCCACCCAGCGCGTCGATCAACTTCTCCAATCCCTGCACGTTGACGCGGACGTAGCGATCGATCGCTACCCCTCCCAGCAGTTCGCTCACCGTTTCCGCGGTTAGCGCCGGGCCGCCGAGGGAATTCGCCTCGTTAATCTTTCTTTCCCCGTAACCCTCGATGTTGGTACGCGTGTCCCGCGGGATCGAGAGCATCGTCAGTTTTTTACTCGCGGGATCGAAGCGGAGTAACAACATGGTATCCGTCAACCCGTCAAAAGAATCGACGAGAGCGTGATAGCCTACATCTTCCGTTTTCGCCTCGGGAACATCGGAAGTTAAAACCTTCGTGCCGACGACTAAAATATTGACCGGACGACTGAGGGCGGGAAATTGTAGGTTTCGGTAAGCGATCGTCTGTCGGGTATCGAAAACCTTGGCTTCTTCCGGGCTGAGGTTACTTTGCCGCAGGGGGGCCGAGGAGAGGGAAACCGCGAGAAGCGCGCCCACCGATGCCGAGACTAGGGCGATCGCCGTTAATCCAAAACCTATCACTAAAGAGCGAACGGGACTTCGGTTATTTTTGCCGGATTTAGATGGTGCTATAGGCGAGCGTTCCGATTTAGACTTCGATGGGCGCTTACTGATCACGAATTCCCTCACACGTTGATGAAATCTTTGAGGACGGATCGCCTCGGGGAGATTAACCGTTCTTGTTTTACTAAGATAACCGGAAAAACGGTTTCAGACATCCGATTTTTCACGGTTCCTTTTCCCGGTCGCCCGATCGCTACTTTCTTCGACGGGAGAGACGGATCTTGGTTTCGATTCGATTGGAGAAAAATCGATACCCGGAGAGCGCTGGCGATCGAAAAAGGGGCGGAGATGGCTCCACCCCTTTCTAAAAACTCCCTAGGCTTTGGCTAGATTCGCCGCCACGAAGTCCCAATTCACCAATTTGGTTAAAAAGTCATTGATGTAATCGGGACGGCGATTTTGGTAATCGAGATAGTAAGCGTGTTCCCAGACATCCATCGTTAACAGGGGAGTCTGTCCCGCGGTCATCGGGTTGTCGGCGTTACCGGTTTTGGTCACTTTCAGGGTTCCGTTGTCGAGAACCAGCCACGCCCAACCGCTACCGAACTGGGTCGCGCCCGCGGTTTTGAAAGCTTCGACAAACTTCTCGAAGCTACCGAAATCGGCGTTGATTTTCTCGGCTAACGCGCCCGTGGGAGTGCCGCCACCGCCGGGTTTCATGCAGTTCCAGTAAAAGCTATGATTCCAAGCTTGGGCGGCATTGTTGAAGATCCCCGTTTTGGAAGCATCGCCCGCGACTTTGACGATCACTTCTTCGATCGGTAACGCGTCGAGCTCGGTATCCTTGACGGCCGCGTTAAAGTTATTAACGTAGGCGGCGTGGTGCTTGTCGTGATGGAACTCTAGGGTGCTTTTGCTAATGGAAGGCTCTAGATCCGTGTAACCGTAGGGTAAAGGGGGAAGTTCGTATGCCATAGGTGTTCTATCCTCTAGGAATGGCTTGTGTAACTCAGTGTGAATGACTTCGCGGCAGTATTCAGCTTTCCAAAGAAGGATACTGCTGTTACATAACTTTACGAGTCGATCATAGCGCTTGAGGGGACACCGTTGAGGTAGGGATTAGGAGGCAGGAGTCAGGAGTTAGGAGTCAGGAGGCAGGAGGCAGGAGGCAGGAGTCAGGAGGCAGGAGTCAGGAGGCAGGAGGCAGGAGGCAGGAGGCAGGAGGCAGGAGTCAGGAGGCAGGAGGCAGGAGGCAGGAGGAGGAGAATAGGGTAAAGGGTAAAGGGTAAAGGTGAAAAAATTAAAAGTAGTCTTTTCCCGAAAAACTTTTCCATCCCCATCCCCCCATCCCCCCACTCCCTACTCTTCCACTAATGACCAGGCGCGCAGGACTTCCGCGACTGTCCAGGCTTGCGCGAACGCGCCGCGGGGGGTGAAAGGAGGGTCGCCGTCGAAAATTTCGCTTAAACTGCCCGCGCAGGCTTCGGTAAGGTGATTTTCCATCGGTTCTAGGAAACCGCGGGCGATCGATCGATCGCCGTACACTCGTAGATGAGCCTGTACGAAAGCACCGATCAGCCATCCCCACGCCGTACCCTGATGGTAGGCCGAATCGCGTTGGAGTCGATCGCCCCCGTGGGTTCCCCGATAGTCCGGGTGATCTCGATCGAGCGATCGCAATCCGTAGCTAGTTAGTAATCTCGTGGCGCAGGTGTCCACGATCGCTTTTCTCTGACTAGGGGTTAATAATTCCTCGATCGGCAGGGAAACAGCGAAAATCTGGTTGGGACGCAAACTATCATCGTTCCCGTCGGGAGTATCTAGCACGTCGTAACAATAGCCGCGCGCCGGGTTCCAGAAACGGGCGAACCCTGACCGGGTATGGCCGGCCATCCGCTCGTATTCGGTCCCGGATTTACCGAGATAGCGCGCGAATTCCCCGGTTATCTTCAGGGCGTTGAACCAGAGGGCGTTAATCTCCACGGGTTTCCCTATCCGTGGAGTGATGACGAGATCGTTCACCTTCGCGTCCATCCAGGTTAACTGTACCCCGGCTTCCCCCGCGTAGAGCAATCCGTCCGAGCGATCGATATGGATATTGTAGCGGGTTCCCCTTCGGTGCCAGGCGATCACCTCTTCTAGTGCGGGAAAAATCGTTTCCAGAAATTCCCGATCGCCCGTTTTCTCGAAGTACGCCCGGATCGCCTCGAAATACCATAAAATCGCATCTACCGTGTTATATTCGGGCGTTTCTCCCGCGTTGGTGAACATATTCGGGAGCATACCCCGATCGAGGTAACGGGAAAACGTGAGTAAAATCTGACGCGCGATCGCCGGCCGCCCCGTCACCAGGGTCAACCCCGGCAGGGCGATCATCGTATCCCGTCCCCAATCCCCGAACCAGGGATAACCCGCGATAATGGTCTTGCCGTCCGGTTCCGATCCCAGAGGGCGATCGACGATAAACTGATCGGCGGCTAGGGTGAGTTGTTGTATCCATTCCGGGCGATCGGGGTCGATTAACTCTCTCTCGTAACGATAGCGTTCCTCTAATAGCGTATCCCCGTCTAAACTGACATCCCGATCGGTACTGGCGGCGAATGTTACCGATTCTCCGGGGTTAAGCGTGACGGAAAAACTAGCGGCGTGGAGATGATTCTCGCGCTCGATCAATCCCCGATAGCGCTCGATCGACAGATCGAAACGATAGTACCAGATATGAGCGGGAAGCACCTGTCCGGAACTAATTGTTAAATAAAAAGGAACCGCGTTCGGGTAGGCGGTAACTTTGATTCCCCGATCGATCTCCCGGATATCCATCTGCCAGTTTAAACTTTGCGTACTCCCGTGAAAATCGCGATAGTTGACGAACGCGGTCAAATTCAGGGTGAGCGGCGACGTTCCCCGGCGGTAGGTATAACGGGTATAGGTCGTATTTTCCCCCTGTCGCATCCAGATCCGCTTTTCCAGCAGGGCATCCGCGCAGGTGTACCGCCAGACGGGAATCGTGCCTTCGAGATGGAAACTCTCGATCTGAATATACCCCCGCGGTTCGATGACGAGGGGGTCTTTTCCCTGCCCGATCCAGCGATTCGTGGCGAGGGGATAGATTTTCTCGCCATATTGCACCGTTTCATCGAGTTTCGTGACGAGTAGCGTTCGCTTGGCCGGCGGGGCGAGGGCGGCGATCAATAGCCCGTGGTAACATCGGCTCAACAATCCCGCCACAGTCCCCGACGCGAAACCGCCGATCCCGTTGGTCACTAACCATTCTCGTCGTTCAGCGGTGGGGAGATGGTTGCAGAGATCCCGGCCGTAGCGAATCATCATCATGGAGGTTCCGATTTCTAAAAAATTTTGTTATGATAATAAATTGTGTCTTTATAAGAAATCAAGGAAAGGAGGAAATCGATCGTGTCTCGACGTACTTTAGAAGGAACGAATCGCAAGCAGAAACGCACGTCCGGGTTTAGAGCGAGAATGCGGACGGTCAACGGTCGCAAGGTTATTCAGGCGAGACGGAAAAGAGGTCGCTATCGTTTGAGCGTGTAACCGCGAGTGGGATTACCGCGGGTTCACCGATTACGACACCGACGCGACTTTCAAGCGGTTTACGAGGGAGGGAAACGCTATCACGGTTCCGACCTCACCGTGATCGCCCGACAAGACCCCCCGATCGATCCCCCCCTTCCCTCTCGTTTCGGCCTGTCCGTCAGTGTGAAAGTTAGTAAGAAAGCCGTCGTTCGCAATCGCCTCAAACGACAGCTTAGAGCGGTTATCCGCGAGTTATTGCCGGAAATCACGGCGGGATGGCGGGCGATCGTCGTCGTTCGTCCGAGCGCGGTCGGGTGCAATTCCGAACATTTTTTGCGAGAATTAGAGCAGTTGTTAGTCAAGGCCAATATAATTCATGGGCATTAAAGAAAACACTTTCTACGAGGGTGGCCCCCATATCGGGGATTTAATTATAAATATCTTGCTAGGCTTTACCGTGATCTGTTTACCCCTGACCATCGGGGCGGTAGTACGGGCGATCTGGCTCCGGTTTAAAATTACCGATCGCCGCATCTCGGTGACGGGGGGATGGATGGGCCGCGATCGCACCGACATTATCTATTCCGAGATCGTTAAAGTGGCGAAAATGCCCCGCGGGATCGGCCTCTGGGGGGATGTGGTCGTGATCCTCAAGGATAAAAGCCGTCTAGAAATGCGCTCCCTGCCCAAATTCCGAGAAATACACGACTATATCGCCGATCGGGTCGCCGAAAAAACGGGTCGTCCGTTAGAGTCGATCGTGAACCGATAGGCGATCGAGGGCGCGGTTTCCCCGAATGGTTCCTGTTAGATGTAGACCCTTACAAGCGGCAAGGTAAAAGAGAAACTCATGGACTTTGGAGTCGGATTTATTTCCACGAATATCATGTTGCCGATCCTGGATTTTTTCTTCCGGATCGTGCATAGTTACGGTTTCGCCATCATCGCGCTGACGCTGGTGGTAAGACTGGCCGTTTTCCCCCTGAGCGCCGGACAGATCCGCAATATGCGGAAGATGCGGATCACCCAGCCGTTAATGAAAGAGCGTCAGGAAGAAATTCAAAAAAAATACAAGAACGACCCGCAAAAACAGCAGGAAGAAATGGCCAAACTGATGCAGGAGTTCGGCAACCCGTTAGCCGGTTGTTTGCCCCTGCTGTTACAGATGCCTATCCTGCTGGCTCTCTTCGCTACCCTGCGGGGATCTCCTTTCTCGGATATTAACTACACGGTAGATCTACAGATTCTCCCCAAAGACCAGATCGCCCTAGTACAACCGCAACCCTACGCCACCAAACCCCAAAACGTCTACATCGACGAGGCCCATCACCACCCGATCACCGCTTTCCTTCCCGGGGGCAATAAAATCGCCGAGGGACAGAAAATCAAGGTCGATTTACAGACCGCGGACGGGAAATCGTTAGAGAATTTGATGGCGACGGAAGCCCCCGAAAATAGTCTGCAACCGACTTTCGAGGTGGTAAAAGGGCAGGAACGGCTAAAAGTGAACGAGGACGGTTCGATCGAGGCGATCGCTCCCGGTGACGCGAGTGTGAAAGTTACCGTACCGGGGATCGCGGCCAATACCGGGTTCCTGTTTATCGAGGCGCTGGGACGGATCGGAGCCACCGGCCCGAACGGAGAGATTCACTGGGATATCCTGGCGATGGTGATTTTCTTCGGCATCAGTATCTATATTAACCAGGAGCTTTCGGGAGCGGGCGCGCCGGCCTCGGGAGCGGCCCAACAACAGCAGACGGTGAACAAACTCACGCCGATTATTTTCAGCATGATGTTCCTGTTTTTCCCCTTACCCGCGGGGGTGTTGATGTATATCCTCGTGGCGAATATTTTCCAAACCATTCAAACGGTGATCCTCATGCGCGAACCCCTGCCGGAAAACCTGCAAAAGCTGGTAGCGCAACAGGAAAAAGTGGAAGAGGCGGCCAATCGCGATGCCCTGCCGTTTGAAAAGCGTTCTAATAAGAAAAAGGAAAAAACATCCTAATGACCACCCGGGAACAATTGGGCGAGAGCGCCCGCGAATGGTTAGAAACGTTATTGCAATTGATGGGGGTTCCGGCGAAAGTTCAGATCGCCGTAAGTGAAGCGGACTCCTCTTGTTGGTTGACGATCGATGACTCGACCCTCTCTCGCGAACAGGTGGAACGGTTAATCGGTCGCGGGGGGGAGGGAATCGACGCGATCCAGTACCTCGCCAACACCATCCTGAATATCGGTCGGGAAGCGGAGGATCAGCAATCCTACACCGTGGAACTGGATAATTACCGTCTCAAACGTCAGGAGGAATTATTTGGCTGGGCGAATCGGGTAGCCGAACAGGTGCGGCAAACCGGTCAAGAGGTGGAAATGCGCGAGTTATCTTCCGCGGAACGCCGTCAGGTTCATACCTTTTTTCAGGGAGAAACGGACTTGGCGACGGAAAGCCGGGGACAGGAACCCGATCGCAGGTTGGTCATCCGGTTACGATAAGCTGACAGGGCGAGGATCGATTCCTCGCTCTTTTTTTCGATCGATCTTTTTGCTTTCACCATTTCCCGATTAAGTGGCAAGTCTGTCCGATTTTTGAAAATTCGGTATTATTCACGGTGGCGATCGCTCTAGAGAGAGAATGTCTTTCGGGAAAGAGATAGGTTTCGAGGGGGGAGAAGCGCGCCCGGTGGCGTTCGCCGATCGCTTTTCGGCAAGAGACGGTCGGCAGGAGATAGAATGAATTTCTCGCGTGACAAATTGGTTACTCGATCGATTAAAATTATAGAAAATTACTTGACAAAAATGATTGAATATGTATTCTGATTCTGCCGACTTGTACGGAACGGTTCTGGCCGTACAGGCGAATTTCTACCGGGTGGGGATCGATCTCGGTTCCGATCGGGAGATCCTGCTCTGTACCCGTCGCGCCCGCTTGAAAAAGATCGGTCAAACGGTGATGGTGGGCGATCGGGTGCGGGTGGAAGAGGCCGATTTTGTCGATAAACAGGGGGCGATCGTCGAGGTTTGCCCGCGGAAAACGGAGATCGATCGACCCCCGGTAGCCAACGCGGAACAGGTATTACTGGTGTTCGCCATCGAGGAACCGAGTCTCGACGCGTGGCAGTTAAGTCGTTTTCTCGTCAAAGCGGAATCCACCGGTCTCGATATTATTCTCGCTTTGAATAAAATCGATCTCGTCAGTTCAGAGGCGATCGAGGAGTGGCGGAAACGGTTACGGGATTGGGGATACGAGCCGTTTTTCGTTAGTGTCGCCGAAGATCGGGGAATTTCGGAATTATTAGCTCGCTTAAATGCCAAAATTACCCTACTCGCCGGCCCTTCCGGGGTGGGAAAATCGAGTCTGATCAATCGTCTGATCCCGGATGTCAGTCAAAGAGTGGGCGAGGTTTCCGGAAAACTGCAAAAAGGCCGCCACACCACCCGTCACGTCGAATTATTCGCCCTAGCGGAAGATTCTGGATTTCTCGCGGATACTCCCGGTTTTAACCAGCCGGATCTCGATGACGGGCCCGATCGATTGGCGTGGTATTTTCCCGAAGCGAGGGAGCGTCTGGAGGGGGGAAACTGTCAATTTAACGACTGCACCCATCGGAACGAGCCGAATTGTGTCGTTCGGGGCGATTGGGAACGGTACGAGCATTATTTAGAATTTCTCGAAGAATCGATCGAGCGCGAGAGTACCCGTCAGAGAACCCCGGAAGAAGAATCGAGTCTGAAACTAAAAATCCGCGGCGCGGGTGTGGCGACCTACGAACCGAAGTTAGAAAGTAAAAAATATCGTCGCCATTCCCGTCGGGGACAACATCAAGCGCGAGAGCGTTACGAGAATCAAAGTTTACAGAATATCGATAACGATGATGAAGATTGGTAAGTCGATCGATCGATAAACGCTCTTCTCGTAGGTCGCTTGGAACGGGGGGAAATCGGGCGCTTGCGGATGCCCGAGCCGTAGAACTCTTGTCAATCAATGGCTTGAAGGTTAGCCCGTTTTTTTGTGTAACAAAAAGTACCAAAAAATTACAAGTCGCGCTATTTTAGAAGAAATGTAATTAAATGCCTCACCGAATATAGGTTTTCTATAATTTCGGCAATCATTTAATACATCTGTTTTTTTTGATAGGGATTTTTAAGATGCCTAAAATTTTGTCCGTTCTTACCTCCGTCTCTCTGGCGACCGGATTGTTATCGGTTGTCGCCGGTTCCGCTCAAGCCGCCCTTCTCATCGGTAATATCGCCGGTGTTCCTAGCTCGTTAAATTTTTCTACCACCTCGATTACCGCGGCCGGTTCGGGTAACAACGATCAGAGAAAAGCCGTTGAATTTACCACCGGGGGAACCGCTCAAACGCTCACCTCCGTTCAACTGTATCTGGCTGGTTACGATACGGCCGATACTCCCGTTATCACTATTTTCCAAGGAACCGCTAACGCTTCCGTGGCGGGAACCACCGTCACCTTGCTCGCTCCTCCCAACCCCGCACCGTTACCGAATACCGACCCGCAAGCTGGTGTCAATACCGTTTACGAGTACACGGCTTTTTCCCCCGCGTCTTATACCTTCCTTCCTAACACCCAATACACCCTAATTGTAGCGGCGGATGCCGGCGCGTTCAACTGGCTGAGAGACTCTTTAAGCAATGTTACTCCCACGGGTCTGGCTACTTTCGATCGCTATCTCTTTAGTGAGTTAGGAAATCCCTTTTTCGAGGATAGTGTCCTGTTTAATAACTTCGCGATCAATACCGCTCCCGTCGTTCCTACTCCCGAACCCGCGACGGTTCTCGGTTTATTAACCGTCGGTTTACTCGGTACCGTTTCTAGTTCCTATAGAAAGAAGGCCGAGAACCAGAAATAAACTAGCCATCAATTAAGCTAGATAAAGGGAGAGTTTTCGCTCTCCCTTTTATTATTTCCAGTTTCTTTTCATTGACTTTATACAGAGTTCATCAACCAATCGTACCAATTTTCTAACCTCTCTCCCGTGGTGGCGGAGACTTGGAAAATCTCGATATCGGGGTTAACCTGACGCGCGTACTCGATACATCGATCGACCGAAAAATTCACGTAAGGAAGTAAATCGGTTTTCGTCAGGATCATCACCGTTGAAGCGCGGAACATATGGGGATATTTTATCGGTTTATCTTCCCCTTCCGTGACCGAGAGAATAACCACTTTGGCATTTTCTCCGAGGTCGAATAACGCGGGGCAAACTAAATTTCCCACGTTCTCGATCATAATAATCGAATTCATCGGCGGATCGAGTTCTTGTAAACCTTTTTCCACCATCGCCGCCTCTAGGTGACAACCGGTTCCCGTGTTAATCTGCACAACTTTACAGCCGGTTTCCTCGATACGTTTCGCGTCGTTCGCGGTGGCTTGATCTCCCTCGATAACACTGATAGGAAGGCGATCTTTTAAGTCTTGAATGGTGCGGGTAAGTAAAGTGGTTTTTCCAGAACCGGGGGAAGAGACGAGATTGAGGGCGATCGATTTCCGTCCCCGTAACCAGCCGCGATTTCCCGCCGCGAGTAGGTCATTTTTCGCTAGTAAATTCTGTTCGACCGATACCGTTGTATGGTGAACCCGCGCGTGAACTTCCGCGGTCGAATGATGGTGATAATCGTGAATGTGGTGATGTTCGCGATCGGGATGTTCGTGAGCGTCGTGAGCGTGAAGGATCACCGTTCCATCGGGTAAAACGTGTTCGTGAGCCATACTTTCTACCTTCCCTGTCTGTAAATTCGTTACCGTGATTTCCGCGCCATCGGAACAGCCGCAAGTTACACACATATCGATTCTGTCTCCAACGATTTAAGGTTTAATTCTTGACCTTGTAGAACGGTGATATTTCGACTACCGCATCGATCGCAGATCCCGAAAGGATATTCTAACTCGATCGTATTGCCGCAATCGCGACACGCGCCGATCCCCTCGATCTCGATAATCTCTAACTCCGCTCCCTCTAGCGCCGTCCCCTGACAACAACTATCGAAACAGAAAGCGATCGAGTCCGGCAGTATCGCCGAAAGTTTCCCGATTTCCAAAACCACGCGCCGAACCTTCATTCCCCGCGAGTGTTCCAACGCGATCGCGACAATATTTTGCGTGATTCCTAATTCGTGCATGGCGGTAAAATTTTTAACAAATACGCGGTAACTGTTCCCCGACTAATCGATCGAGAATTCTCCCGGCACCGAACGCGGTTTGTAAAAAGACGACCCCGCTCGGAGACCCGACCACTTCCCCGATACAGGTGCTGTTCTCGCCGAAGGGATGGGAGCGCATTACCCCTAAAACCCGCTTTTCCGCCTCCGGTGGTACGACGAGAACCAGTTTTCCCTCGTTCGCGAGATAAAGCGGGTCTAAGCCCAATAATTCGCAGGTTCCCCGCACTTCCTCGCGCACCGGGATCGCGGTTTCCTCGACCCGTATCCCCACCCCGGAACTTTCGGCGAATTCGTTCAAAACGGTCGCCAATCCGCCCCGTGTCGCGTCCCGCATCGCCCGAACTTCCGGACAGACTTCGAGAATCTCATTAATTAATGAATTTAGAGGTTGACAATCACTCTCGATCGTGCATAGCAGATCGAGTTCGCCCCTCGCGATCAGGATCGCTGTCCCGTGATCGCCCAAAAAGCCGTTAATTAGGACTTTATCGCCGGTTTGGAGACGATTGGCGGCGGGATTGACGTTCGATCGAATGATTCCCACGCCCGCGGTATTGATAAACAGTTTGTCCGCCGAACCGCGATGGACGACCTTGGTATCGCCGGTGACGATACGAACTCCCGCCGAGTCCGCCGCTTTTTTCATACTGGCGACCACTTGCCGGAGGGTATCGATCGCCAGACCTTCCTCTAGAATAAAACCACAACTGAGATAGAGCGGGATCGCGCCCCCCACCGCGAGATCGTTCACCGTCCCGTTAACCGCCAGCGACCCGATATCGCCCCCCGCGAAGAATAACGGCGAAACTACATAGGAATCGGTGGTAAAGGCTAATCGATCGCCCATTCTCGCGAGATCCGCTAGATTAAAACGGGCCTGATCCTCTAGCGGGGAAAGAAAGGGATTCTCGAAATTCCCCACGAAAATCTCGTCGATGAGATCCCGCGTGGCCGCGCCGCCGCTTCCGTGGGATAGGGTGATCTCGGTGTCGGTTATTCGCGATTTTCTCGCTTTTACGGGACGGGATGGCGTTATAGTCATGGTTTGTTAAATTTAGCTTTTGATTCGTGATTTTCGAGCGCGTGGGGGCTTAAGAGGGCGCAAGCCTTGCGCCCCTAGGGTTTTTGGCCCGTGGCGATCGTTTCCGGTTTTTTGCCGATCTCTTCCTGCCGTCTGCCGTATTTGTAATAGGCCGCGCACGCGCCCTCGCTGGAAACCATACAGGTTCCGATCGGGTGTTCGGGGGTGCAAGCGGTGCCGAATACCTTACATTGCCACGGTTTTAGGACTCCTTTGAGGATTTCGCCGCATTGACAGGCTTTATGGTCGCTCACGCGGTTATTCGGTAGGGGGAATTTTTTCTCGGCATCGAAGGCCGCGTATTCCTCGCGGAGTTTCAATCCCCCGCGCGGGATGTCTCCCAAACCGCGCCACTCGAATTTCTCCCGGAGTTCAAATACCCGATTCATGGCGGTTAGGGCGATTTTATTGCCCGACGGTTGTACGAGGCGATCGTATTGATTTTCTACCGCGCAACGCCCCTCGTCTAGCTGTTTTAACACCATCCAAATCGATTGGAGAATGTCCAACGGCTCGAAACCGGAGACGACGACCGGTTTACGATAGCGATCGACGATAATCTGATAGGGTTCCGAACCGATGACCATGCTGACATGACCCGGCCCGACGAATCCCTCTAACTGTAAATCGGGGTTATTTAATAACGCTTCGAGCGCGGGAATAATGACGACATGGTTAGAAAATAGGCTGAAATTGGGGATATTATCGCTTTCCGCCTCGATAACGGTTAAAGCGGTACTCGGAACCGTCGTTTCAAAGCCGAGGGCTAAGAAAATAATTTCTTTATCGGGATTCTCTCGGGCAATTTTTAGGGAGTCGCGGGGAGAATACACCATCCGGATATCGCACCCGCGAGCCCGCGCTTGCAGGAGGCTGGTACGCGAACCCGGTACGCGCATCGTATCGCCGAAAGTGGTGAGGATAACTTTCGGGTTTTCGGCTAGGGCGATCGCGTCGTCTAAGCGGCCTCTAGGCATCACGCAGACGGGACAGCCCGGCCCGTGGATCAGTTCGATGCTGTCCGGAAGTAGGGACTCGATGCCGTATTTAAAAATCGCGTGGGTGTGTCCCCCGCAAACTTCCATGATTTTGATGATTTTGTCGCGACGTTCGGAAATTCGGGTCGCTAATTGACGGATTTTCTGTAATAACGCCTCGGCTTTCGTTGGATCTCGAAATTCGTCCACGTATTTCATAAGTGTCGCCCCCTAGTTATAACTTAATTCTTCCTCGATTTCCGCCATTTCCGTTAATAATCGTAGGGTTTCCGCCGCTTCCTCCTCGTCTACGCGATTCATGGCGAAACCGACGTGAACTAGCACCCAATCGCCGACGCACGATCGAGCGGGGTGATCCTCATCGACGATACAGGCGATATTTACCTCCCGTTTCACCCCTCCCACGTCCACGAGGGCGAGTTTTTTGGTTTCATCGACGATCTCGGTAATCTGTCCGGGGATTCCTAAACACATAATTTTTTCCGTCCCGAAGTTTACGATTCTTGCTATTTCCAAAGGAGAACGCGATTGTTACTGGAATCGGCGATAGCGATCGGGTTTCCTGTCGCCGTCACGCTATAGGGCTGGCAGAGACTATCGCTCGCCGCCAAACCGTAGTCACGATTTTTCCCTTGACTCGGAAAGTCCATCTGTCCGGCCAGTCCGTCCGCCGGTTGACCGGGTAGATTCTCCCGATACCGCCATCCTAACAGGCGCGAATTGGCCGTATCCGCGACTGGTAATCGATCGTTAACAACGGTGATCCCGTAAGGTAGGTTGAGACTGGCGGCGTTGGGGTAATAATTGCCGTGATTGATGTCCGATTTCCCTCCGTCCGCGAGGGGTAACGGTCGAGGTTTTTCTAGGAGAGGCCGCTCGGCAGGGGAAAGGGGTTTAACGTGGGTTCGCGGGTTCACGGTAGACGCGGGTGAGGCAAATCATTTCATTATGGCGATCGCTTTCGGGGAATGTTTTTTTTCTTGTCTCTTTCTTAAGAATTGGGCGATCGGGTATACATTTGTATCGGGATCTGCTTAAAGTCTGGATCGTTTATGTATCTAGCGACGTTCGCTTCGGCTGGGATCGCCGGTTCGGTGTTCGATCGAGTATCGCGGGATCAACCCGATCGATTTAAATTAGGGATTATAGAGGTCGATCACTTCAAAAACTTCGGAATCGTTAATTCGATAAAAGAAAAAATCCGAATCAAAAGTTAAAATTCGCTTGATTTTCAAGTTTTCAGCCGTAACCACTAAAGTCGCGTCGGCTAAGTCCATCGGACGATCTTTATATTTCTCCATGAGTGCCAGTAATCGAGGATAGTCTTTTTCTTCGATCGATCCTATCCGTACTATTTTCTGTAACAGTAATTGACCGAGTTTAGCCTGCATAGACCACCCGCCGCGTCTCAAACATAGATACATGGCTTCGGTAAAACAAGCCCAAGTTGTTATTAGAGAAGAAGGCTCGTTCTCGATAAAGCTTTTAACCGATTGATGCCGTGGTTGAGATTTATCTACCGAACAAAATAAAGGGGCGGTATCGCACAGGATCATAAGATTAATCCCTGTTGTCTATATTTATCCACTAGAAGATTTTCATAGTCATTCTCGCTAATTTCAGAGGTAGGAAGTTCCATTTCTTCAACTTCTTTAAACCATTTAGTCCATTTTTCTTTTATGTCCTCTCTCCGATACGCTTCAATTTCTTCGACGATCTCTTCCTCTGTAATATCCTGAACGCCAGATAAGGATTGAGTTTTATCGAAAAGTTCTTTAACTTTTTGGCTTAAAGATTGACGGTCTGGATTTTTCTCCAAATTTATTAAAGCGTCTTTCAATAAATCTTCAACGCTGTTATATTTTCCCGTCGCTAATTGAGTATTAATTAATTGTTCTAATTCGGGAGATAAGGTAATATTCATGGTAAAATATACTCCTGTGGAATTTTGCTCATTATATTACGGTTCGTGAACGATTTCATCGATAAAGGTTTCTTTTTCCTCTTCGGTCATAGTATCCCAATCATAGCCGCGTTCTTTAGCCACGATTCGTGCCTTATCGATCGCGTAATTAGACAGGGATTCCCATCGCTCCGACTGACGGAGAATTAGAATTTTATATACCTCCCGTTGTTGGTCTTCGGGGAGTTGGTTGAATAAGTCGATAACTTGTTCGGTGGTTAAGTTTATGTTCGGCATAGTTTATTTCTCGATCGAACACAAAATAATATTCAAGACTCATTCAGTAAATATTCTAAAATTTCGGGGGTTAATCCTCTGGCTTCGGCCCGATCGCTGATTACATCCATCAGTTTACCGAGGAAATCGAGATCGTTGTTCACTGGCTTTCTAATCAACAGATCGACGAGAATACCGATACGTTCTTTTTCTTCGATCGATGCGGATTGATAGATTTCGGCCGCTTCGGGACTGACTTCGATCGAGATTTGAGTCATAGGATTACGATTCGTGGATGAGTTCATCGATAAAGACTTCTCTTTCCTCTTCGCTCATGGTATCCCAATCATAGCCGCGTTCTGCCACTACGATTTTTGCCTGTTGGCTTCCGTAGTCGGTTATCGATTCCATGTTTCCCCACTGACGTTGGATTAGGAATCTAAATAATTCCTGCTGTTGTGATTCGGGGAGTTGTTTGACTAATTCGATAACTTGTTCGTTGCTTAAGGTTAAGTTCGGCATAGGTCGCTTCTAGACACTAGCATGATCACTCAGTTTAACACGATCGACTAATGGAGAGGGTTTTCGGTATCGTCGCCGGCGATTTTATCCATTTTATCTATCTCATCTTGAAAACGAAGAGAGGATAGTAGCGGCTCTTTCAAGCCCATATCTCTTGGCGAGGCTCGATCCGTGTCGTATATGTCTTCTAGAAATTGTATCTCTTTTGACCGAGAATATTTAAAAGAATTCTCTCGCTGATTATTGATCGATTCTTCTAGAGCTCGATTATTATCGATCACTTCTTCTATAGAGTTTACTTCTTTTTGTATCGATATTACTTCTTCAGGAGTTAGTATAAGTTGATCGAGTTCCTGCTCCGCACCCTCGATTGTTTGAATTAAGTCTTGGTATATTTTTTTAGCTTCCTCCAAGTCCTTTTGAGTAAAGAGCTTATTGTGAGCCACTTTATTTCTAATTTTATAGGAATCTTCCCAATTCTGTTGGAATTTTTTGTCTTTAAATGATTCCTTAAAAAACTTATAATAGTTGCTTTTTATTGCTTCTTTTAATTTACGAATTTCTTCGGGATTTTCTTCATCTAGTTCATTGATTTTTTCTATCAAATCTTTTGTGGTCATACAACCAGATGAAATTCCGTATATATACTTATCCAATTCATCATAGTTACGTTCATACAGTGTATCGTCAATATATGTTGCGAACTCTTTTCCATTATTTTTATAGGCTGTTTTATTACCGTTAACTTTGCCAGCTTCTTCAGTCCACCGCTTCACTCCTATTTTGGTTGTCATGAATTTCGTTATGTAGGCTCTTAGAGAGTTTTCCGCACGAAAAATATAAGGATAAATTTGAATGGCAATCTCTTTGGAAATTTCGTCTTTTACGATATACTGTGTTTTTAGTTTTTGGTCGTTAAGAAATTTTAAAATCAAAATTCGTTTAGATTCTAAAAATTCATATTTTCCTTTTACAACAATTGAAAAACTTTTAATATCTTTATTTTCGCTGTCTTGATCAAATTTAATTGGATTGATTCCAATTTCTATACAATCATCTTTGATCTGGCGATTGTTATCGTCTATTTGTGGCGTTCCCTTCCAAAGTGAATTATTCGAGGCGAGAAGATGGAGTAACTCATGAGGAGTTTTGAAATGAGATTGATTAGAAGTGTCAAATGCGAAGATTTCAAAGACGAGAAGATTGTCTTGTGTATCCATTGGAGTTAGAGAAGTTAAGGCAATAGACAGCATTTCTCCTCTATTGTAGCTTGTCTATTCAGAAAGGGGGCATCACTGCCCCCTTATCCATTTCTAACTTCCGCCGATTCTCGCGACATCTCGCGCGTTGGCTTCAAATGCCGCGGAAAGCGCGTCATCGCCGGTTAAACCGGAATCGAGCGCTTGCTTGATACATTCCAGCATCCGCTTGTAATCCTTCGGCATTACCTTGACGAATTTCGCGGACATTTCCGACCAGTTTTCTAATACCCGCGCCGCTTTTTGACTGCCGGTGTAGGTGGCGTGGCGCCCGATTACCTCGCGGAGATCTTCTACTTCCTCGCCGGTTAGGGTTTCTAACGCGACCATCTGGGGATTACAACGGGTGGCGAAATCTGCCGACTCGTCGAGGACGTAGGCCACACCGCCACTCATTCCCGCCGCGAAATTGCGACCGGTGGAACCCAATACGACCACTTTACCGCCGGTCATGTACTCGCACGCGTGATCCCCGACGGCTTCGACAACCGCGGTCACTCCGGAGTTTCGTACCCCGAAACGTTCCCCGGCGACCCCGGAAATATACACCTCGCCACCGGTCGCGCCGTATAACGCCACGTTACCGATGATGATATTTTCCTCGGCCACGAAACTGGAACCCGCGGGAGGATACACGATGATCTTGCCACCGCTTAGGCCCTTGCCGACGTAATCGTTCGCGTCGCCTTCGAGTTCCAACGTCACCCCCTTGGGAACGAACGCGCCGAAACTTTGGCCCGCGCTTCCCTGGAAGTGGAGATGTACCGTATCTTCCGGGAGTCCTTCCCAGTGGCGTTTGCTGATCTCGTAGCCGAGAATCGTCCCGACGACGCGGTTGGTGTTTTTAATCGGTAGCGTCGCTTGGACTTTCTCGCCGTTTTCGATCGCACCCTTACACAGATCCAGTAAAACCGTCATATCGAGGGAGGTTTCCAACCCGTGATCCTGCGGGATCTGACAGTAGCGACCGACTTCGGGACTGACTTCCGGCTGGTAGAGAATCGGCGAGAGATCGATCCCTTTAGCCTTCCAATGTTCTACAGCTTGTTTCGGCTCCAGTACATCCGTCCGCCCGACCATCTCGTTAAGGGTACGGAAGCCCAATTGTGCCATGATTTCCCGCACTTCTTGGGCGATGAACTTCATGAAATTCGCGGCATATTCGGGATCGCCGATGAAATTCTTCCGTAATAGGGGATCTTGGGTCGCGATTCCCGCGGGACAGGTATTCAGATGGCAAACGCGCATCATAATACATCCCAGGGTCACTAACGGGGCCGTGGAGAAGCCGAACTCTTCCGCACCGAGTAAGGCGGCGATCGCAACGTCGCGACCGGTTTTCATCTGTCCGTCGGTTTCCACCGCGATCCGACTGCGGAGGTTATTTAAAACCAGTGTTTGATGGGTTTCCGCCAATCCCAACTCCCACGGTAAACCCGCGTGTTTAATCGAGGTTTGGGGAGAAGCGCCGGTTCCCCCGTCGAAACCGGAGATTAAAACCACATCCGCGTGGGCCTTGGCGACCCCGGCGGCGATCGTTCCGACTCCCACTTCCGAAACCAGTTTCACGCTAACGCGCGCGTGACGGTTGGCGTTTTTCAGATCGTGGATCAACTCGGCGAGGTCTTCAATGGAATAGATATCGTGGTGCGGTGGGGGAGAAATTAACCCCACCCCCGGAGTCGAGTGACGCACTTTCGCGATCCAGGGATAGACCTTTTTCCCCGGTAATTGACCGCCTTCGCCGGGTTTCGCGCCCTGCGCCATTTTAATCTGCAATTCCCGCGCCTGGGAGAGATACAGACTCGTCACCCCGAAACGACCGGACGCGACCTGTTTAATCGCGCTGTTTTTAGAATCGCCGCGCTCGTTCGTCCAGGTATAGCGTTCCGGATCTTCGCCACCCTCGCCGGTGTTGGATTTGCCACCGATGCGGTTCATGGCGATCGCTAACGACTCATGAGCCTCCTTAGAGATCGATCCGTAACTCATCGCCCCGGTTTTAAAGCGTTTCATGATCGCTTCCACGGGTTCGACTTCCTCGATGGGAACCGGTTCGCGCTCTTTAAAGGTCAATAATCCCCGCAGGGTGAAGAATTTCTGATTCTGATCGTTCACCAGCGCGGAATATTTCTTAAACAGGTCGTAATTGCCGACTTTTACCGCTTGTTGCAGGGTGTGGATCGTTTCCGGGCTGAATAAATGCGCTTCCCCGTCCTTGCGCCACTGATACTCGCCACCGATGTCGAGGGTGTGACCGTTGACCTCGCGATCCGGGAACGCGTGCGCGTGACGTAATAGGGTTTCCTTGGCGATCACTTCCAGATCCGCGCCCTCGATCCGGGAGGCCGTCCAGGTGAAGTATCGATCGATAACGGAGCGATTTAAGCCGATCGCCTCGAAAATCTGCGCGCCGCGGTAACTTTGTAGGGTGGAGATGCCGATTTTAGAAGCGACTTTAATCACACCTTTCGTGGCCGCTTTAATGTAGTTCTTACACGCGGTTTTGTGATCCACGCCGACGAGTAAACCCTGTTCGATCATATCGCCGAGGGTTTCAAACGCGAGATAGGGATTGATCGCGCCGCAACCGTAACCGAGCAGGACGGCGTAATGATGCACCTCGCGGGGTTCGCCGGACTCTAGAACGATACCGACGCGGGTACGCGTTCCCTGCCGGATCAGGTGGTGATGCAGTCCCGCGACGGCGAGAAGCGCGGGTATCGGGGCGTTTTCTTTATTAATTCCCCGATCGCTCAGAATAATAATACTCGTTCCCTCGGAAATCGCCCCGTCTACCTCTTGACAAATCGCCTCGATTCTGCTATAGAGTCCATCGAGTCCGAGAGACGGATCGAACAGAATGGGAATCGTCCGCGAGGGGAATTCGGTACTGGCCTGTAATTTGGCGAGTTCCGCGTCGGTTAAAACGGGGGTATTTAACTTGATGAGATGACAGCTTTCGGGTGTCGGTTCGAGAAGGTTGTGTTCCGCGCCGATGGTAGTGATCGGGGACGTTACTAACTCTTCGCGGATAGAATCGATCGGGGGGTTGGTGACTTGCGCGAATAACTGCTGGAAGTATTCATACAACAGTTTCGGGCGATCGGACAAGACCGCGAGGGGAGTATCGGAACCCATCGAACCCACGGCTTCCACGCCATCGCGGGCCATCGGGGTTAATAATAGGCGCAATTCCTCGAAGGTGTAACCGAACGCGGTCTGACGCTGGATTAACGGGATGAAATCGCTCGAAGTCACCGATTCGGAACCGGTTTCGGGAGTCGGTAACGCGTCGATATTGACGAGATATTCATTCAGCCACTCGCGATATGGACGCGCTGTAGCGATGGCGTTTTTAATCTCCTCGTCCGCGATGATGCGTCCCTCCTGCATATCGACGAGGAACATCCGGCCGGGTTGTAAACGACCTTTATAGGCGACGCGTTCCGGTTCGATCGGTAAAACGCCCGCTTCCGATGCCATAATTACAAGGTCATCTTTCGTGACGTAGTAGCGCGAGGGACGTAAACCGTTGCGATCGAGTACCGCGCCCATCATCGTACCATCGGTGAAGGCGATCGAGGCGGGGCCGTCCCAGGGTTCCATCAGACAGGAATGGTACTCGTAAAAGGCTTTTTTCTCGTCACTCATCGACTCGTGCGCGGCCCAGGGTTCCGGAATCATCATCATGACGGCGTGGGGCAAAGAATAGCCCGCGAAAACCAGCAATTCGAGCGCGTTATCGAAAATTAACGAGTCACTTCCCTCGATATTGATGACGGGTTTGATTTTTTTGATATCTTCCCCGAAAAACGGCGACTCGAAGAGGGATTGTCGCGCGTGCATCCAGTTAATATTGCCGCGGAGGGTGTTGATCTCGCCGTTGTGCGCGATGAAGCGGTAGGGGTGCGCGCGTTCCCAACTGGGAAAGGTATTGGTACTAAAGCGCGAGTGTACCAATCCTAACGCGCTCTCGAAGTCCGGATCGCGCAGATCCGCGAAATATTCGCCCACTTGCACCGGCATTAATTGACCTTTATAGACGATCGTGCGGCCCGATAGACTGCAAGGATACCAGTGGGAGTTGAAAGTCTGTCGGATAACGTGCGATCGCTTGCGGATGACGTATAATTTCCGCTCGAACGCGAGATCGTCGGTGATATCCGCGTTTCTCTCGATGAAAACCTGATCGAAAGAGGGTTCGGTGGATTTCGCGGAATTGCCCAGACTGGAATTATCCGTCGGCACATCGCGCCAACCGATTACCCGTTGCCCTTCCTCGCTGACGATTTTTTCGAGTTCCTGACGGCTTCTGGCGCGAATTTCGGGGTCGGGTGAGGTATAGATCATCCCTACGCCGTATCGCCCCGCGGCAGGTAAGCTGATACCTAAAGGCGCGGTCACTTTCCGTAAAAATCGATCGGGAATCTGGCAGAGAATCCCGGCGCCATCGCCGGTATTTTTCTCCGCACCGCACGCGCCGCGGTGATCGAGATTTAATAGTATCGTTAACGCTTGCTCGACGATCTCGTGGGACTTCTTCCCGGTTTTGTGAACGATAAAGCCGACACCGCAAGCGTCATGCTCGAATCGCGGATCGTATAGTCCCTGTTTCCGTGGCAGTTGATGATTATCCATGTTTACTATGCGCTGAAGAGGTCGTGTAGGGAATAGTCCTAGAGAGCGAGAAGCCATCGTACTAGGTATATAAATTTTGGTACGTCGCGGGGTGATCGATCGTGGATCTTAAGGAAATGTTCGGATGTAGCGGGGGTTCGGTTCGTTCTCGATCGGACGAGTTCAGTAACTATCCTTTCGATCGAGCGTACAAAAATACAAAAAAAGCGAAAGGTGACAAAAATAATGGCTTTCCGAACTTAACTTGACAACATCCCTATGATGAGCTTAGGATAGCCCTTAAATTTAGTGTTTTTGCCATTTTTTACAAAAATCAATGATTGCAAATCCCATTTTCGCTTCTAGGCTCACACTAACGGGTACGGTTTTAGCCCTCTCCAACGCGATACCCGCAAACGCCCTGACTTTTAACTGGTCTTTCGAGATCGCTCCCGGATCGACGGGAAACATAGGCGAAACTGTTAGCGGTACGATTAGCGGTTTAGTCGAGGGCAATAATCCGGGTACGGGATTAACCGTTACCGTGGACTCGACCCCTACCAATGAACTAATTGGCGGCGGTTGGTCTTTTCTCTCTAGTAGCATCGGTGGCCCCGCTTTTACCGTCACGGGAGGGGTTATCACCTTTGCGGACGCGGCCTTTACCAGAAATAATGACAATGAAAGAGTATTGTTCGGAGGTTTCGGGGGGTATTTTCCCACATTAAACGATTTGTTCGATTCTCAGCCTTTCTGGACTACTTCCCTGTCAAATACTTTCACCCCGGCCACTACCCCGACGGGAACTCCCGAACCGGGTAGCGTGGTGGCGTTACTGGGGTTAGGCGCGCTCTCGCTCGCCGGCCGCAAGTTGAGGAAATAATTCTCGCGCGCGGGACGGAGGGGGGCGATTTTGTCTCCCTTTCCCGTCGCGGGGGCTATTGTACTCGTCTCGGTCAGTGAACATCGCTGATTCCTTCACGAGACCGATAGAATCTGTCTAACCCGTTCTATACTCAATCCCGTCCCTAAAGCGATCTGTTCCGCACTCAATCCCAAAGCTGACAAACGGCGAACCGTATCGATCTTTTCTTCTCTCCGTCCTTCCTCTCTGCCTTCTTCCAAAGCTTCTTGATAAACTCTCGTTTCCTTGAGATCGCCGAGACTAAACATCGCTTCTATCTCCCTACGGTTGCTGTTCGGTAACTTGTAGATCGAGATCGTCTCTAGGAATTGTAAAATCTCTCGCGGAAGAATCGGGTCGGGGAATTCTCGCCGTATTTGTTGAATTAAGGCTTTTACCCGTTTTATATCGATCGCTTCCGAGTGGATAATCCATTTTAGTGTCTCGATACCTACCGATCCCGTATCGCCCAACTCATCGAGATAGAAACGGGAGATTCTTCCCGATTGTAAGAACTCGACATCGTGAACACTACCGCCGGTATCTAGGGAATATCTCGGATAAATGACGACCCCTCGCCAATCGTTGTTTAGGGGGGTTCGCTGTAGATATAGGAATACTTCGGCTAAGAAACCGGTATAGAATTTCGGATCGATCTGCAATTGTACCTTCAGGAAATAAATCGGCCGGTTCCGATCGCTACTCAGAAACACTCCATCGAAACAATCGGGTAGGTTTCCCCTCTCTACCGACGTGAACTGATAGTGATCCGCGGTCTCCGAGGCCAGACCCAACAGATCGAAGAAACAACGGGGAAAGGTTTGAAATAGTCGGTAGAAAATACTGTCGGTTTTCACTTCGAGGATCGATCGCTCTACTGGACTTATGATACTTCTCGAAACAATCGCCACGAGGATTCTACCCCGATCGAACCGCGGCAAAACTCGGGCAAAACTTTACGGACAAAGGCAAGTCTTCTCGCGCGCGAGGGATAGAGGGGGGGAACGCGGGAATATTCGGGGGAAGGAGGGTTCGATCGGGAGCGTCTCGATCGAACCACTTAAGTAGACAGGAGCGGGAAGTCAAAAAAATCAGAAAATACACTGAAATTCGGTTTTTTCTTGACAAAATCAAAGGTTTGTAGTAGTTTATTGATGATTCTACTGACTTCTACCCAGAATTTATGAACAAAAATACGATTTTCGCCTCCGCTCTCGCGGTGGCGGGTACGGCTTTAGCCCTCTCCGGCGCGGCCCCCGCGAACGCCCTAAAGTTTAACTGGTCATTTGTCATTGACGGTGGGCTTTCATCGGGAGGTGGCGGTCAAACTATTAGCGGCACGATCGACGGTTTACAAGAGGGGGATAATCCGGGTGATACCTTAATCGTCACCGTACTCTCGACCCCCACCGGGGAACTAACCGGTAGCGGTTGGACGTTCTCTGGCGGTGCCGGGTTTTTCGTGACGGGAGAAACGATCGCCCTTTTCGACGCGGTTTATACCCGAAACGGTGGCACGGAAACCCTAAATTTCGGGAATGACGGGGGGAATGTTTCTCCTAGTTTAGCGGACTCCGTTAACGGGATCGCGTGGAACTCGTCCGGGGTGACTACCTTTACCGATCCCGCCGCGCTCCCGGAACCGGGTAGCGTGGTGGCGTTACTGGGGTTAGGCGCGCTGGGAGTAGCCGGACGTAAGTTGAGAGGGTAATCCATCGATCGAGCGGGAGAGATTCTAGCGCTCTCCCGTTTCGCGGTTCGACACTCAAGCTTGAAAACGCGAAAGAGAGCGCGATCTGTCCCCCCTTTCTAGCTTCACCGACAATCGTTCCGATTGACCCGAATTTCGGTTAGAAAATTCCCCCGCGAGCCGTGATACTTGAAATTGAAGTTTACCGCGTCATCGAGCAAGGCGCGAATCTGATCGTTCCCGCACACGGTTTGCACGATCGAGCCTTTAATCTGATCCGTCTCGCTCGGGTTAATGCCCGCGATGGAGGGATCGAGGAAAGTATAGTTGTAAATTAACGTTCTTCCCGTACCGAGAGCGATCGAGTCCCAGCGAATCTGATTATCGATTACCGACGGTAATTTTTGATTCTGATCGCTCACGTAGTCCTGTAACATCGCGTCGGATATCTGATACTGTCCGGAGGTCGGTTGTTGTTGCCCCGATGGAGTTGGCGATTGAGCGAGAGCGGGAGAAAACACGCCACCGATCGCCCAAAGTAAAGCCAATTGTCCGATCGCCACGATTTTACTCATTCAAATTTTCCTAAAAAATTCTTTTTTCTAGTTCACTTTTTTCTCTCCTCCCCCGAATTTGGCCAGGTTAATTCGATCCCTCCTTACCCGAACGGGAAAACAGTGAAAAAGAAGGGAGAGAAAAGAGATATGATAGTCAAGAATAAAGAAATCAATCTTCCGCTGTCTTCTGCCGTTTTATGGATCTCGATCGAAATCTTCAACTAGCCCATGAACTCGCGGACACGTCGGCGGAAGCGATCCGTCGCTATTTCCGACAACCGCGTCTATCTACGGAAACAAAAATCGGGGAAGTTTCCTCGATCGTGACGATCGCCGATCGGGTGGCGGAAGAGGCGATGGTAGACATTATCCGCCGAAAATCACCGGAAGACGGCATAATCCGCGAGGAAGGGGAAAATATTCCCTCGCGTAACGGTCGATACTGGGTACTCGATCCCATCGACGGTACTTCCTCGTTCGCTCGCGGTCTGCCGATTTTCGGGACGTTGATCGGTCTGGTGGAGGACGATCGCCCGGTCTTGGGAGTCGTCGATCAACCGATTCTCGGCGATCGCTGGTGGGCCGTTTCCGGGGGGCCGGGCTACTATAACGGGAAAGCGATCGACAACCCCCACGCGAGAGATAGCGATAGCGAGCTAGAAAACGCCTGTTTAGTCTCTACCACCCCGTTAATGTTCGTTACCGAGAGACAACGCTCGATCGCCGCTCATTTACAACATCTCTGTCGGCGAACCGCTTTCGGGGGCGATTGTTATAACTATATGATGCTGGCGACCGGCACGAGCGCGATGCCGCTGATCGTCCTGGAGTCAGATATGAAATTCTATGATTTCTGCGCGTTAATTCCCATTATCGAGGGTTCGGGCGCGATTATTACCGATTGGTCGGGAAATCCCCTCGTCTCGACTTCTACCGAGGTGCTGGCCTCTTCTAATCGGGGATTACACGATCGGGTGATCCGGGCGATCGGGTCGGTAAAATAGGGACGCGATCGCGAGATCGCGTCCCCATCTTTAGGATATTTGACAAAAATGAACTTTAAACGGTGTAAATTCCGTAAATATCGCCTAAAAAATCCGAACTAGACGGTCGCTAATTGGGGTTGGGGGCGTTTGCTGTTGCGGATTCCCTCGATCGCTTCCGCGTAGTCGGGAGCGTTGAAGACCGCGGAACCGGCGACGATCGCGTTGGCTCCCGCTTCGAGAACCTGCCAGGTATTCGAGGGTTTCAAGCCGCCATCGACCTCGATCCAGGGATCTAAGCCTTTTTCGTCGCACATCTGGCGTAATTTACGGATTTTCGGTACCACTTCGGGAATAAAGCTCTGGCCGCCGAAACCGGGGTTAACGCTCATGATCAGCACGAGATCGCATAGGTGCAAAACGTACTCGATAAAATCGAGCGGGGTGGAAGGATTTAACACCACGCCGGCCTGTTTCCCGAGTTCGCGGATCTGGCCGAGGGTGCGGTGAAGGTGGGGGGAGGCGTTATGTTCCGCGTGAACCGAGATGATATCCGCGCCGGCTTTGGCGAAATCGGCGACGTATTTTTCCGGTTCGACGATCATTAAATGCACGTCTAAAGGTTTTTTGGTATAGGGACGGATTGCCGAAACGATCAGCGGGCCGATGGTGATATTCGGCACGAAACGACCATCCATCACGTCAACGTGAATCCAATCCGCGCCGGCTTTATCCACGGCCTCGATATCCGCGCCCAATCTGCTAAAATCCGCCGAGAGGATCGACGGGGAGACGACGATCGACTTCTGGCTTCCGTTCTGTGTCATGGCTACCGATAGAAATATAGTTTAGATTTTCGTAACAATCTTAACAGAATACCCGACAAAATACCCCGCGAGCGGGTTAGAAAACTCGGTGAAGAGGGAAAAGGCCAGATAGAATCCTCGCGCTCTCCGGCATCGTCGGCGATTTCCGCGGGAGACCTCGCGCCGAATGCCGACGTAATCAACCGGCCACGCGCTTCCCGGACGGAAAACCGGGATCGAGTATAGTAAGGATCGACATTCCCCGGCTACCGACGGAAAGCTTACCCTCAGACGATCGAGACTCCCCGCGTATGTCACACCCGCTCCGTTATCCCCGACTCCTTTCCGGTTTTCTCGCCGCCTCGATTTTCGCTACTAGCCTCAACGGGGGGCAGGCGAAATCCCTTAACGAATACTGTCAACTAACTCCCGACGAGATCGCGCGCAAGGATAATCTACGGCAGGATTCCCTCAAAGGGAACTTACAAGCGCGGAAAGCTTACGAAACCCTCGTCGCGGAAAACGCGGCCCGTTTACGCGATTGTCGCTCCCGACACTGGTTACAGGAACAGGGGATCTGGTTGCGTCTCTACTCCTGCGATGTCCGTCCGGGATCGATCGAATCCGCGCTCGATCGAATTGTAGCGAAAGGGTATAACACGATCTACGTGGACGTGTTCGGCGATGGACAGGTGTTACTCCCTCCCAACGATAACCCGACGGTTTGGGATAGCGTGATTAAAGCTAGAGGGGCGGAAAATGTCGATTTGTTGGCGAAAGTTATTCAAGAAGGACATAAACGGGGTTTAAAAGTTTACGCGTGGCTGTTTAGCCTCAATTACGGCTACGTTTACGCCCAGAAAAGCGATCGACAGGACGTGTTAGCCCGTAACGGCAGGGGACAGGACAGTACCACCTTCGTTCACGATCAGTCTCAGGCTTTCGTCGATCCCTACAATGAAACCGCGCGCGGGGATTATTACACCCTTCTGCAAGCGATTTTGAAACGCCGTCCCGACGGGGTGTTATTCGACTATATCCGTTACCCGCGCGGGACGGGAACCGAATCCGCGGTGACGAAGGTAAAAGATCTCTGGATTTTTAGCCCGGCTTCCCGTCAGGCGTTGGTTAACCGGGGAACGAATAATAAGGGAAAATTTATCATCGATCGCTATATTACCCGCGGATTCTTCAGTGCCAACGATCTCGCGGAAGCGGACAAACTCTTTCCCGACGAGGGTTCCCCCCTCTGGCAAGGTCGCTTTCCCCCCGAAAACGAGATAAAAATTCCCTTCCAGACCCGTCTGGCGCGTTTACAACAGGAACTTTGGTTTCTCGCGGTCGCTCACGCCGCGCAGGGGGTGATCGATTATCTAGCTTATTTTTCCTCGATCGTCGAGCGTCAGGGCATCCCCGCGGGGGCGGTATTTTTCCCGGACGGAAACCAACTCGTCGGTGCGAGTGGCTTCGATTCCCGTCTGCAAGCTTGGGATAGTTTTCCTCCCTCGCTGGAATGGCATCCCATGTCCTACGCGGTCTGTAACGACGCGAACTGTGTCGTGAAGCAGATTAAACGAGTGATAGAAAGTTCCGGGGGTCAAACCCGCGTGATTCCCGCCCTCGCGGGGTTATGGGGACAATCTTACAACAATCGCCCCTCGCTCGAAGCGCAGATGGAAGCGATTCGGGTGGGTATCCCGCAAGTTTCCAGTATCAGCCATTTCGCGTTTTCCTGGCAGGAACCCGAACTCGATAAAGAGCGCCGATTTTGTAAGATGTAGCGATCGATCCCCGTGCGGATAGGTAAAATGCAAGGAAGAGAAGGCAGGAGGCAGGAGGCAGGAGGCAGGAGGAACGCCAGGACTGCCGGGAAGTCTTCCGATTAGCTCCGGTCGTCTGACAATAAAATGCCGATAGCCGATAGCTAAAAAACCTATGAAAATCCTTCACGGGACTTGGATTCCGAAATCTAGCGACGATTTTATCCGGACGGGAACGTTTTATCTCTGGGCGGAAACGACCGAACCGCAAAAAAGCGGGAAATCATCGGGAAATCGTCATCCCTTTCAACTCTCCCGCCTCGAACTCGGGAAAATAGTTTCTTCCGACCTCGGGATTACGGAATCGCCCTATCCTGATCGAATGGTCGTTCCGGCCTATTTTCTCCTACCGACAGCCGAAGATCGACCGAACCCCTCGATCGAACTCGCGCGATATTTAGAAATAGACATCCCGGAACCTACGGGGTGGAAATCGTGGGAAATTGACTGTTATCCCGTTAATTCCGTTTTAAAAGCCCTCAACGACATTCATTTTCTCTGTCTCTACAACCCGGCGGACATTCAACTCGGGGCGGATTTATTATTCTGGTATCAGTACAGCCGTCTGTTGAGCGAGATTATCCGTAAGGATCGCTACATTCCCGCTCTGAAATACCGAGAAATCCCCGCAACAGGGAAGAAAGATTCTAAGTTTGAAATCTATCCGGGGTGGGACATTCTTTCGGAAACCCATCGGCAGGAGATCGATCGCTATCTCGATTATATGCCGCCGATTTGTACCGCCGGTTCCGACATTCCCCATCCCTCCCCGACGCTATACGACGCGCGCGGACTTCTCCAGCATTTCGACGATTGTATGCTGGATTCGATCGTCACGCGGACTCAAATTCCCGCCACTTTCGAGAAAAAAATTCACGATACTTTTCTCAATCTCTGTTTACAGTCGAAAAAAGAACCGTTAACCTCTCCCCGAGCGATCGAACAATACCGTCAGTGGCAAGATTGGCAACAGAAACTAATCGGTACGGGAGACGGTTCGCCTTTCTACCTCTGTTTTAAACTGATTGAAGCATCGGAACAAGATCTGGATAATTGGCGGGTAAAATTCCTCGTCACCGCTAAAAATGACCCCTCTTTACGCTTGGAACTCGATGATTATTGGTTTCTCGACGGCAAAACTAAAAAGACAATTCTAAACCATTTCGGTGCGGATTTCGAGAAAAATTTACTGCTCGATCTCGGAACCGCGGCGCGGGTATATCCGTTAATCTGGAAGGGATTGGAAAGCGAGAGACCGATCGGTTTTTCCCTCACTCTCGCGGAAGCTTTCGCGTTTCTAAAAGAAAATGCCTGGATTCTCGAAGATGCGGGGTATAAAGTGATTATTCCCGCGTGGTGGACACCGCAAGGAAGACAGCGCGCCAAGGTTCGGCTGAAAGCGAGCGCTAAATCGGCGAAAGTTTCCAATATAAGTAAGGGCTTTTTCTCTCTCGAAAAAATCGTTGACTATCAATACGAGATCGCGATCGGGAATGAGGCGATCGATCTTCGGGAATGGGAACAGTTAGTTAACGCGAAAACTCCTCTCGTGAGATTCCGCGGGCAGTGGGTGGAGTTAGATCCCGCGAAAATGCAACAGATGCTAGATTTCTGGCGGAAACAACAACAAGAGAACCCCGATATGACTCTCTTGGAACTGCTGAGAACCGCGGGCGAATCCCCCGAAGAAATCATCGTGGAAACCGATGGAATTCTCGGCGAAATGATGGAGAAATTACAGAACCCTAGCCAACTCGCTCCGATCGAGAATCCCCCGCGACTCCAGGGAACTTTGCGCGAGTACCAAAAGCGGGGGGTAGCGTGGATTCAATATCTGGAAAAGTTGGGCTTAAATGGTTGTCTGGCCGATGATATGGGATTGGGAAAAACCCTACAGGTGATCACTCATTTATTATTGGAGAAGGAAGCGATCGAGGAAAATTTACCGACCTTATTAATCGTCCCCACTTCCGTCATCGGCAACTGGTACAAAGAGATTCAAAAATTCGCCCCCCATTTAACCGTTATTATCCATCACGGCGCGGGCCGATCGCAAGAGCTAGAGGCATTTACTCCCGCTTGTCAGGGACAGGATATCGTTATCACTTCTTTTACATTAATCCAGAAGGATGTTAAACTATTTAAGGGGCAACAATGGCGGAGAATCGTCATCGATGAAGCCCAAAATATTAAGAACCCCAAAGCCGCGCGCACGAAAGCGATTCTCAGTTTAGAAGCGAATCACCGTCTCGCGTTAACGGGAACTCCCGTCGAAAACCGACTCCTCGATCTCTGGTCGATTTTGAACTTCCTCAATCCTGGTTATCTAGGGAAAGAAACGCAATTCCGTAAAGCGTTTGAACTGCCGATCCAGAAAGAGAGCGATCGAGTCAAATCCACGATCCTAAAAAACCTAGTCGAACCCTTTATCCTCCGTCGGGTGAAAACCGATAAAAATATTATCAAAGATCTGCCCGATAAAGTCGAACATAAACAATATTGTAATCTTACTAAAGAGCAAGCTTCTCTCTACGAAGCGGTGGTGAAAGATGTCGAGAAGCAGTTAGAAGAAGCGGACGGGATTCAACGGAAGGGATTGATCCTCTCTACCCTAATGAAGCTGAAACAGATCTGTAACCATCCCCGTCAGTTTTTACAGGATAGTAGCGAGTTTAACGCGGATCGATCGCATAAATTAGAGCGACTGGGAGAGATGATCGAGGAAGTGATTTCCGAGGGAGAGAGTCTATTAATTTTCACCCAGTTCACCGAGATCGGGGAAGCGTTACAGCAGTATTTAAAACGGGAGTTACACTACAATACCTATTACCTACACGGGGGAACCGCGCGACAGAAACGGGAACAGATGATCGATGAGTTCCAAAATCCCGATACGGAACCTTCCGCGTTTATCCTCTCGTTAAAAGCGGGGGGTGTGGGGATTACGTTAACTAAAGCGAATCACGTTTTTCACTTCGATCGCTGGTGGAATCCCGCGGTAGAAAACCAAGCCACCGATCGAGCGTTCCGTATCGGCCAACAGAAAAACGTCTTCGTTCATAAATTCGTCACCTTGGGAACCTTAGAGGAACGGATCGATGAAATGATCGAGGAAAAGAAAAAGTTAACCGAAGCGATCGTCGGTAGCGATGAATCCTGGTTAACGGAACTCGATAACGAAAGTTTCAAAAAGTTAATCTCCCTCAACCGACAAACCATTCTATAAACTATTGAGGTGAAAATATGGTCAAATTCAGTAAAACATGGTGGGGACAGCGATTCATCGAAGCGTTAGAACGATTTACCGATTCTAGTCGATTGAGTCGGGGACGTTCCTACGCGAAAAACGGGAGAGTCAAAGAATACAAGATCCATCAAGGTCATATTACCGCCAAAGTTCGCGGTTCCGTCAATCCCTATTTCGGAGTCTATAAAGAACCTACCTATCGCGTCAGTATCGACATCGAACCGATTTCGGAAAAAGACTGGACGAAAGCGTTATCCTATCTCGGATCGCGCGCGAGTATGGTTTCTAAACTGCTACTCGATGAAGTTCCCGATAATATCGACGAGGCTTTCGCGGAATGTAACCTCCATTTACTGCCGAGTAGCCAGAAAGATTTCGAGACGGATTGTTCCTGTCCCGATTGGGAAAATCCCTGTAAACACATCGCGGGAGTGTATTACCTCGTCGCGTCGGAACTCGATCGAGATCCCCTATTACTCTTTGAACTACGAGGGATAACCCGCGACAAACTGCGGGAAAAATTAGCCAAAACCCCGCTAGGATCGATCCTTTCTTCCTCCCTAGAAAAAGAAGAGATTCCCCTCGCTCCCGTCACTTCCTACTATAGCGAACCGGAAAAAATCGAGGCTGGAAATCCCCCGAATGCCAAAGATTTCTGGCACGCTACCCATCGTTTCCCGCAAAATCTCGAACCCGCGAAAGAAGCGACAATTTCCGCGATCGTCGTCAAAAAAGGAACGGATTATCCCGCTTTCTGGAATAAAGACGGATCGTTTATCGAGATCATGGAAGAAATCTATCAACGGGTGAGAACGAAAAACGCGGGACAGCTTTAGCTCTCGATCGCCCTAACAAAATCCGGTCTAGCCTGTCGGGTAAACTGTAAGATCGCCTCTAATTCCGTCCAATTTTCCCCCTCGATAGCGGAGATAATCCCGTCTAAATTCTCCCGATACTCCCGCAAAGACGCGAGTAAAGCCGTCCGATTGTGATGCGCCATCATTAACCCTAACTCGGGATTGCCCCCACCGACGCGACTCGTATCGCGAAAGCCAGAACTCGCCAGATTTTTCGCCAATTCTAGAATATCCGCCTCCTTTTCCCCCGCGCAAGCTTTAATTAGTCCCGCGCTCACCATCACCGGCAGATGGGAGATCCAGGCTACCGCTCGATCGTGCGCCTCCGGGGTGCAATGATAGACCCTACAGCCCAATTTTTTAACGAATTCCGTCAGAATCTCCACCGCGAATGCCGGGGTAGACTCGATCGAGGTAATTACATACGGTGCATTGACAAATAGATTAAATTGTGCTGAGGCGATGCCCTGTTCCGCCGTTCCCGCCATCGGGTGACTACCGACGAAATTCGGCCATAATCGGGAACAGGGGGCGACGATCGCGCTTTTTACCGAACCCACATCCGTCACGATCGCGCTCGGTTTCAAATACGGGACGAGCCTTTCGAGGGTGGGAACGATCAGATCGATCGGGGGACAGAGAAACACCAGATCCGCGTCCGCGAGGATTTCTAACCCCGTACCGGCCTCGTCCACCGCTCCCCGTTCGCGCGCGATCCGACAGGTACTCTCCTGACGCGACACCCCCAAAACCCGAAAACCGAGCGATCGAGCGTCCAAACCCAACGATCCGCCGATTAATCCCAACCCCACGATCCCGATATTCATAGATTTCACTCGAAAACGATCTCGTCTTCCACCCGCCACGCGGGATCGACAATACACAGGAAAATCAACGGTTTATCGCCACAATTGTGGATATATTGCCGCGCGTTCGGGGGAATATAAATAGCGTCCCCCTCGGTGACAATTCGCGTCTCCCCGTCGATGTGCATCTCCCCCGTTCCCTGGAGGATATAGTACACCTCCGAGGTTTTCAGCGCGTGAGGGGTGGAGGTTTCGCCGACCTCGACGATCGCGTGCGCGAGGCTGTAACGTAGATCTAGCGGTTGTTTGGCGGGATGGAGTAATTCCCTCAGTCGCGTGCGATCGCCGGCGATAAATTCTTCACAGTCGAGCAAATTTTTGACGAACATGAATTCGGTCCTTCTCCCGATCGAGAGGGATAAGAATACACCTTTCGATCTTATGCTAGATGTACCCACGATCGAGATCTAGAAATTTCTATGGCATTTTTCCGTCAATATATCATCCCTCTCCTCACCATTCTCGTGTTTTTCGTCGCCCTCTTCGCCACTAGCGCCCGTATCTTTCTGCCCTCGGATCTGGCCGCGCCCGCCCCGATCGAAGAACCGATCGGCTCGATCGAACTTCCCGTTTTCTATGGGTAATCTCCCGTCCGGCTATCGTCTCCGTCTCGGAACCGGCGGAGATCGCTATCTTCTGGGCGATTTTCTCGATCGTACCTATCGGGAAATCTTCCCCGAACAAGCCGATCTCTCCCATCTCGCGGACACGGTAAAACAGTATTTTTCCGCCGATACGAGTCTCTGGATCGTCGAGAGAGAGGGGAGATCGATCGCCTGTCTGTGGATGGGAACGGCGGTCGATCAGAGTAGCGGGGAACGTTACGGGCATATTTTTTTAATCTACGTCGATCCCGCTCACCGACGACAGGGAATCGCCACCGCGTTGATCGATCGAGCGCGGGAACTCGCGAAAAGTCGGGGGCAGAAACAGATCGGCCTACAGGTTTTTCTCGCCAATCAAAACGCTCTCTCTCTCTACGAAAAACTCGGTTTTCAAACCCGATCGCTATTGATGCTCGATCGATGGTAATCGAGGGGTTCGCGTCGGGTCGATACGGGTCTCCCGCGCGAACTTTGATATAGTAAGAATACTCTAACCCGATGGATACCCTCGATTTTGACCGTGAATCGATTTTCTCGCTGGTTCCTTCTCTTTTTCGCCTCGCTAACGGGGTTGGTTTTGTTAACGCTATCGATCCGCGCCAATCCTTCCCTGGAATATAAAACGTTCGATCGACCCGGTACGCGGATTCATACCTTACTCATCCCCGCGAATAGTGGCTATCGCGTGGGAATCGCGGTTTCGGAAAATTTAGAACCCCTCAAAAATATCGCGGAAAAGAATAAAGCGATCGCCGCGATGAACGCGGGTTATTTCGACCCGAAAAACGGACAAACCACCTCGTTTATTATCCGAAACGGCCGATTGGTAGCCGATCCGAGAAAGAACGATCGCCTGATGAAAAACCCCGATTTACAGCCCTATCTCTCGCGGATTTTAAATCGCGGGGAATGGCGACAGTACCGTTGTGGTAATAAATTTCAATACTCGATCGATTCGCGGAATAGCCCGATCCCGTCCGGTTGCGAGATCCTGAATTCCGTCGGCGCGGGTCCGGTACTTCTGCCGAAATTAACCGCGCGGGAGGAAGCGTTTACCGTCTATGAAAAGGGGAAATTAATCCGGGACTCGATCGGGGTAAATCAACGGAACGCTCGATCGGCGATCGGTATTACCAAAGACGGCGATTTACTCTGGGTAATGGTGGAGAAAAAATCGATCAACGGTGGTTTTACCCTACCAGAATTAGCGAATTTTGTCAAGGGAATGGGAGCGATCGAGGCGTTAAATTTAGACGGCGGAAGTTCCTCGTCTTTCTACTATCAAGGAATTAGCGAGTACGGACAGATCGACAAAGATGGCGCGCCGGTAAAACGACCGATTAAATCCGCCTTGATTTTATATTGAACGGAATTTAGAAAAGCGAGCGATCGAAAAGGCGATTATTCGATCTCGATTTCCTCGAAAGTTTCCCCGGACACGATCGGGTTTTGTGTCATGATAATCCTAACGGCGAGAAGCCCTAAAAGAAGAAAATTGGTAGGTCGGGTCGGGGCAACGAAACCCAACACGGATTGAATGAAGTGAAACCTAACAATCGCGAAAAGGCCTGTCAGTCAATCAGCTATCCATCCGGTGCCGTAGTGAAAGGAGTTGTATAATAGACAGTAGTACCTAAAAATTGAAAAAAGTTATGACGGATTTATTAACCACCGCTTTTGAAAAAGCGCGAGATCTGCCAGCAGAAATACAGGAATTACTCGCACAACAACTAATGGACGATATCGAAAACGAACTGCAATGGCAAGAGACTTTATCCCGTCCCCAAAGTGCGAAATTAGAGGAGTTGGCCGCCAAAGCTCTATCGGATTCGGCTAATGGTAAAACCCGAGCGATGGGATTCGATGAATTATGAAATCCGAATTAAAAACAATACGGGAAGAAAATCGATCGATCATCCTCCCGACGAAAAAAATCTAAGCCACGAGGATATGCTGACACAATTTATCCTCTAACTCTAGCTCCTGTTGTTCGAGGGTTCCGATCGCTCCTTGAATAATACTTTTCACGTCCATCCCGCTCTCGTACTGCTTTAACCACTGTTGCGCGGTATTGCCCTCGCGGAGAATTTTCTGTACCGGGGAGAGGAAACAGGCGAAACCTTTTTCCTTGGCAATCGGGTGTACTTCCGCGTAGAGATCTTTAACCCAATCCCTCGCCAGAATTTCCCGTCCGTCCATCCAGTGCCGTAACGTCGCGTCGAGGCTAAAACGAGCGGCGGCCTGTTCGTTTTCCGCGGTAATGGCGAGTAAATCCTCGTGTCGGGTGCTACTCGGTAACTGACTCAGCGTGAGGGGATCGAGACTCGGATCGGCTAACAGTTGCGTTAAACGCGCTTCTAAAAGAGCCATCACCGCTAATAAAGCGATCGGGTTGCCGATCAGGTCACAAACTCGCAATTCTAGCCGATTCAGATTGTAGGGACGGTTGGAACCGTTGGGACGCACCGACACCCAGAGATGACGGACATTCTGCATCGTCCCCAGTTTTAACTGTTCCTCCGTCCAGCGGACGAAATGTTTATGGCTCTCGAAGAGCGGGACGCGCGCGGGGGTTTGCGGGAATACCTGCCAGCGTCGCGAGTGCGATCCCGTTATCTTCCCGTCGAGAAAAGGGGAAGACGCGCTTAAAGCGAGGAATAACGGCGCTTCTAGACGGATTAAGCGACAGGCTCGTATTAATTCATCCCGATCGCCGATCCCGACATTCATGTGAATACTAGCGGTCACGACATTCGTGCCGTAGGTTTTCTCGATATAGTCGTGATAGGGATTGCCGGGGTCGCTCCGATAGAAATGGCTACTATCCCCGAGAGATAGGGTACTTCCGGGGATGAGGGTGTAATCTCCCGAGCGTCGCAGGTACTGACGCAGGTTCCGACGGGGTTTCAGCGTCGCGCACAGGAGGCGATCGTAATTACACATGGGCGCGGTGGTGTACTCGACATTCCGGCTATCCGGTTCGCGGACGAAGCCATCGAGATCCTGAACGATGCGATCGGATAGCCCGATAATCTCGCCCTCGCGGGTTCCCGTGTACATCTCGACTTCAAAGCCCTTGCTTAAGAGCATGGTAATCCCCTCGCTGTTTCCTATCTGTCAGTGTGCCATTAATCGGGCGAGGTCGATCGACCTTCCCGTTGTAAATACCGTTCGATCAGTAGAATGGCAACGATATCATCGATCGGTCGGTCGGGAAGGCGCATTCCCCTCGGGATCAATTTCTGGAGTCCCTTGGGAGGATACATATCGCGGTAGCGTTCCTCGGCCTCTACGGTACTGTTGCGTTCGTCTACCATCTCGATAGGAACGGATAAACTCGCCTCTAATTTATCTTTCCACGTTTTCGCCGTGGTTTGATCGCCCATCACCAGCAATTCGATCGAGTATTTCAAGCAGAGATCGGCTAGACGCTCGATCGCTTCCCCCGAAGGAACGACCTCGTGAAGATACAGTTTCCCGTCTTTCGATCGAACCGCCACCCCGCACTTATCCCGTCCCGGATCGAATCCTAAAATATTCATGCTTCTACTGTCGCGAGCTAATCAACGTCAGTTGGGGATCGGAAGTTGACGATTTTTCGGTGAGAAGCCGAGTCTTATTCGGGGGACTAGCCCCCCGAACCCCCCACCGGGGGAGGGGTGCCTCCCCCGGACCCCCTGCACAAGGCCACGCGCGACATCACTGCGAGTTGACAAGATTTCGGGATGACTTGAATGAGAGGATCTCGATTCTGACTTATACCGAACTGACGTTAATCAAATCTTACCGGGACACGTCGATCGGGTTAAAACGTCCAGAGACCTGTCATGAAAATTTATTTTCATCCTCGGTTGTGAACGCTAGTTCATGCTCGTCTCCCGCACAATTCGTTTTTGGAGGTCTAAAAACTTCCAAAACTGGATTTTAACAAGATAAACTAGGTATTTGTTGCAATTCTTTTCTATAAGATTCTTCCTCACGTCTCCTGCCTCCTGCCTCCGCATTTCTCTCAGCGAAAAAACCGTTCCTCGAAAAATTTCACCACCCCCAGCGTGAAAATCGCGAGAAACGCGGTGAGAATCGCCAGATCCCACAGTCCGCAGGCGATAGCGATTCCCAACCCGCAGGACAGCCAGATCGTCGCGGCCGTTGTCAGTCCCCGGATTTTCGCCCCTCGCGGCCGTTGTAAGTCGTGCAGGATCGCCCCCCCACCGACGAAACCGATACCGGTAATAACCCCCTGGAGGATGCGACTGAGCGCGTCGGGCTGATTTTCTAACAATCCTAGCTGAACGGGAACCAAAACGAACAAAGCCGCCCCTAAACTGACGATCATGTGCGTTTTTAACCCCGCCGCTTTCTGGTGGATCTCCCGTTCCAAACCCACCCCCGCGCCGACGAATAACGCCATAACCAGACGCAGGAATAACTGTGGCAGGGCGAGCGGGAGTAAATTGTCCAGCCCCGAATAATCCGTCACGATCGCTCATCCCTCCTCGATCTGTTGTACCACCGTCCGCGCCGAATAACTAACCCCCGCGGTTCCCTCTCCGGGATGGGTAGAGTCTCCCACCAACCAGAGACGGGGAATCGGGGTACGCGTCGCCACCCCGAAAGGGCCGAAAGTGGAAACCCTCTGTCCCACTCCCCCGACAATGCCCCGGTCGCGTCCGGTGAAACGCTCGAAAGTGCGCGGGGTTGCCGATTCACTATGGAGAATTCTACCCCGCGATAGATGAAAATAATTTCCCAGGTGGGCGATCGCTTCCTCGGTATAACGTTCCTTTAACTGTCGGTAACTTTCCCCGTTTCCTCGCCACCAGAGAGCCGGTTCGGTGAAAGACGAGGCGATAATCGTCGCTTTTCCGGCTGGAGCGCGGCCGTCTCCCTCTTTACTCACGGAGACGAAGAGGGAGTTATTTTCGCCGATAACGCCGTCGTAATCGTAGAGAAATTGGAGATGGGGGGGACAATCCGGGGGAATCGCGGCTCGATCGACTCCCAGGTACACCACGAAAGCGCCGGACGCGGGGGGCAGTTTATCGATACGGTAGCGATAGAGAGGCGGCATTTTATCGAGTAATCCGGGAAGATTCTGGATCGGGACGTTAGCGACGATGTGATCGGCGGTTTCCGTCCGGATTTCACCCGTTTTTTGATTTTTCACGATTACCCCGATCGCTTTCCCGTTTTCGGTGAGGATTTTTTCGACGGTGTGGCGCGTCTGTAGGGAACCGCCGTATTTTTCTAAAGCCTCCACCAGTCGATCGCTCAACCCCTGCATACTACCCTGTAGATGGGACAATCCCCGCGGCGCTTGAGAGACGGATAACGCGGTCGCGGCGTAGAGAAGCGCGGTTTCATCGGCGCCAACCTGAGAATACAGCTTTAACTGCATATCGAGGAAAGTTTTCAATCGTTTATCGCCGTCTAAGCCGTATAACCGTAACGCGTCCCCCACCGTCATCAGGGTAAAGGGAACCGTCAGCAGGGTATCCGGACGGAACGCGGCGAGTAAATGTCCGAGATCGCGAAGATTCCGCGGGGGTAAAACCGGATCGCGACTTTGAAAACGCCAACCCGATTCAAAGAGTTTGCCGATTAACCGCCAAAAAGGTTCACTACCGGGAAATTGTCTCTGTCTCTCGGCGCGCCACTTGTCGGGATCTCGCCAGACGTTAACGGGGGTGGTTTCTCCCGGCAGGAATACAGCGCAAGCGGGATCGCAGGGAGTCGCGGGGGGAAGTTCGATTTCCAACTCGTCGAAAATCCGTTTGTGAATGCCTCCTTCCTCTAATCCCGCTACCTGTGTCGCGCCGACATCGAAGATAAAGCCTCGTCTGGTGAAAGTGGACGCGCATCCACCGGGAACGATCGCCCGATCGAACACCGTAACATCATACCCCCGGCGCGCCAACAACGCCCCGGCCGTCAATCCACCGATCCCCGCGCCGATAACGATCGCCCGTACCATATTCGTAACATCTCTTAATATTTCTCTCTCATTTATAGTAACGCTTTCTCCAGGGTCGATCGGGCCTAACGACTCGTATTGTTAAACCATCCCCGGCGCCAGAAGAAATAGATCAGTCCTAGGGCGATGACTAACATTAACCCCAAACAGTAAAAATATCCCCAATACCAGTTTAATTCCGGCATATTAAACGGGGACTTTTCCGTTTTAAAGTTCATCCCGTAAATCCCCGCGATAAAGGTGAGCGGGATAAAAATCGTCGAGATCACGGTGAGAGTTTTCATGATCTCGTTCATTTTATTACTCACCGACGAGAGATAGAAATCCATCAACCCGTTCGCGAACTCCCGATAGTTCTCGATCACGTCGATAATCTGCACGACATGATCGTAACAATCGCGGAGGTAGGGTTTAATACTTTTATCGATGAGAATATATTCATCCCGTAGGAGCGCGTTAATCGTGTCTCTCTGCGGCCAGATGGCGCGTCGGAGCGATAGTAACTCTTGACGTACCTCGTAAATTCTGGCGAGGGTTTGTTCGGTGGGATGGAGGATAATTTCATTTTCTAAATGCTCGATTTTTTCCCCGTAGGCTTCTAGCACGGGGAAATAACCGTCGATAATCGCGTCCCAGATCGCGTAAGCGAGATATCCAGCTTTCTGTTTGCGGATCGAGCCTTTGTTTAATCGAATCCGCTCTCGAACCGCTTCTAGAGAATCGTATTGACCCTCTTCCTGCACCGTGATCACGTAATTTTTTCCGATAACCACACTGACTTGCTCCAAGAGAAAGCCGTCATTGTCGGTTAACACGGCCATTTGAATAATCAGGAGAAGATAGTCATCGTATTCTTCGATTTTCGGTCGTTGGGGAATATTGATAATATCCTCGATCGAGAGCGGGTGTAGATGGAAGATTTCGGCGAGAGATTGTAATTTATCCTCGTTCCCCAACCCGACGATATCGATCCAAGTAACCGAATCGGGCGATAAATATTGCTGACAATCTGGCGGTAAAATGTTATTGACTCTCGCGGCCTGTTGAGAGTTGTAGTTAATTAAGAAAATTTCCGTCGGGTGAGCGTTCTGATCGATCTCGATCAGCCCCGGCATCGTACCGGGCGCGTTATAGTGATAGTCGTAAAGACGGGTTTTCGCTCTAGAAGTTTTGGCGGTTTTTCGAGACTTGGATAGCCGTTTATTACGCATAACCCCCTCGTGATTTCTATAAACTGTCACGCGTTTACACTACCGATTCACTTTCCGTCTCCCGATCGACGCGAAACCGCTTACAACCACTCGATCTCGCGCGCGTTATCCGATAGTTGCGCGGTTGCCTGTCCCTGACTTCGAGCGTGAAAACCGATTAAATCGAGTGGGGTTCCGAAAAGATCTACGGTGTCCGCTTTTCCGAGGAGAATTTTTAAACTATTTTTCGGCACTTCTTTAAAAATCCAGCGACCGAGCCGATAAAACATTTCCGAAGTGGTAAAATTTCTCTGTAAATCACAACCGTGAAGTTCGTGAAGGTAGCGATTCGATCGACCGTATCGCCGGAATTGTTTTTGAAAATCTTGAATGGTCGATCGATGTCGGTGCGATACGATCGCTTTCGGCGCGCTCGCCAATTTCCACCCCGTCTGTTTTTGAATACGCCAACAGATATCCGCGTCGCCGCCGGTCGTTAAATAGGGACGGAATAACCCGACTTTTTCCAGCGCGCTTTTTCTAATGCCGAGATTCGCCGTTTGTCCGTAGGGACAGAAAGGATGTTGTAATAAAAACTTCTGCGAGAGAATTTCCCGACGGGCGGTATATTTTTCCACCAGAGAATCGCCGGTGAGCGCGATAATTTCTCCCGCGACCAGACCGACATCCGGATCTTCAAAAGGTTTAACCATTTCTTCCAGCCAACCGGGATCGGGACGACAATCCGCGTCGGTAAAAATTAACAGATCGTGACGGGCTTTTCTAATACCCGTATTCCGTGCGGCGTAGGAACTCTGAATCTGATTTTCCGCGAGGGGAATGAGGGGAAAACCTCGCGCCGCGAGATCGATCGCCGCCTTTTCTAAAAGTTCCGCGGTTCGATCGCTACTGTTATTATTGACGAGCAAATATTCCACCCGATCGCGCGGGTAGGTCTGTTTTTCTAAACATTCGAGTAAATCGGGCAGATCCGTCTCGCCGTTATAGATCGGGACGATAACCGAAATCGGGGGAAAATCCATCGGGGTTCCGGGAGAATCGACACCTCATTTAATACCGTTAATCCCCGATTTTGACAATCCCCTCCTCGGAACGTCGCGCGATAATGTATTCGGCGATCGCTAGATCGACGGGAGTGGTAATTTTTAGGTTCGTTTCCTCTCCCTCGACGATTTTCACCGGAAAACCGCATTTCTCGAACAGCGCGGCATCGTCGGTCACTTCCCAGCCGGAGAGACGGCCTTTCTCGTGGCATTCTTTGAGGGTAGGGACGTGGAAACCCTGGGGGGTTTGCGCCGCCCATAGATAAGCTCGATCGGGCGTATCGCGAATCCAACCCCCGTCATCGACAATTTTAATCGTGTCCTTGACGGGAATGGCGGCGATCAATCCGGTACAGTTCGCTAAAGCGTCGGCACAGCGATCGAACAGCGCGGGAGTGGCGAGACAGCGCGCCCCATCGTGAATTAATACCCTCTCCGCGTTGTCGGGAAGGGCTTGTAAGCCGTTGTAAACCGATTCTTGGCGTGTTTTGCCCCCTTGAATCAATCGGACGGGTTTAGCGGGGTTTACCGAGGCGATAATTTCCTCGATCGCCTCGAAGTCCTCCGGCTGTCCCATGATCCCGATCCAATCGATCGATCCCGATGCCTCCGCGGCCAGCAATGTCCACGCGAGTAAGGGTTTACCGTGGAGGGTGAGTAAAAGTTTATTACGATCGCTCCCCATCCGTTTCCCCATCCCGGCCGCGGGAATTAAAAAGTGAATTTTCGGCATAAATCTTTAGTTCGGAAAGAATTCAGGAGTCCGAATACAGGAGTCAGGAGAGGGATGGGAAAAGAAAATCCCCGCGCGTCGATCGAGAGTTTTACGGGTGTTTACCGATCGCTTCGCCTAACCTCGGACAGTCTTTCATCATACCGTCTCGCGGGGAGTTTCGCGCTCTTGTCCCCACCGGTGTAACTGCCAGATAATCGGTTGTAAGGATTCCCCGATCTGGGTGAGGGAATACTCGACTTTCGGCGGGATCTGCGGGTACACTTCCCGATGGATGATGCCGTCGATCTCCAGTTCCCGTAACTGCTGGGTTAAAACTTTCTGACTGATGCCGGGTAATTCTTTTTGCAATTCCCCGAACCGTTTCACCCCCTCGAATAATAACCGCAGGATCAACAGTTTCCAGCGGCCGCCGATCGCTTTCAAGGCGAATTCCGCGGGACAGGTAGAGGGATCGGGAGTTTCAAATTCCGGTAACATGGTTCCTCACTTACCGATAAGTAACTATCTTACTTTGAAGTGCGTACTTATCAATTTTAAAAAGATTTTATAGACTATAAATATAGGAATCGAGAACGAGGAAAAAAAGATGATTACCCTTCGGAAATCGAACGATCGAGGCCACGCGAATCACGGCTGGTTAGATAGTTATCATACCTTCTCCTTCGCGGGTTACTTCGATCGCCAACACATGAACTTTAGAAGCCTCCGGGTGATCAACGAGGATCGCATCGCGGGTGGCGCGGGATTCGATACCCACGGACACCGGGACATGGAGATTGTAACCTATGTCCTCGACGGAGAGCTAGAACATAAAGATAGTCTCGGGACGGGTTCGATTATCCGACACGGGGAAATTCAACGCATGAGCGCGGGAACGGGCATTTTTCACAGCGAGTTTAACCATTCTCCCCAAAATCCCATCCATCTCCTCCAGATCTGGATCGTCCCCGATCGAACCGGCATCGAACCGAGTTACGAACAGAAATCGATCGGTCTGGAAAAAAATCCCGGTACTCTCCAGTTAATCGTCTCACCGACCGGGGAAGGCAACGCGGTAAAAATCCATCAGGACGTGAACCTATACGCGGGAATTTTGCCCTCTAGAACGTCTCTGGTTCAGGAACTCGCTACCGGTCGTCACGCCTGGATACAGGTCGCTAGAGGCGCGATAACGGTCAATGGAGAGACGTTACGCGCGGGGGACGGCGCCGCGATTAGCGAGGAGGGGAAAGTGGCGATCGAATCCCTGGACGACGCGGAAATTCTCCTGTTCGATCTCGCGTAGGTAGAGGGGGCGTGGGGAGATGGGGAGGTGAGGGAGATCGGGAGAGAACCAATTATAATTCTGACTCCTGACTCCTGCCTCCTGCCTCCTGCCTCCTGCCTCCTGACTCCTGACTCCTGACTCCTACAAAGCTTGCGATCGCAACCACGCCACCGGGAGATAGAGTAACTTCCGCGGGAGGGGGACGTAGGCGCGGCGACCGAAAACGTCGTAATCGTTGGCCTCGATCACGTCGAGAATGCCTTGATAGAGGAGTAGCGCGGACCAGACCGGCCAGCGAGAATCGGGATTGAGGGCGCGGATACCGCGTTCGGCGGATTCGTAGTATTCCCGGGCCCGATCGATCTGGAATTTCATTAAAGCTTTCCAGCGATCGTCGTTAACCCCTTTAAAGAGATCGTCGGTCGTGTAGTTAAACCGTTCTAAATCCTCGATCGGTAGGTAAATCCGGCCTCGATGGGTATCTTCCCCCACATCCCGCAGAATATTGGTTAATTGGTTGGCGATACCGAGATCGATCGCCTCCTCGCGGGGAATATAAACGCTCTGATTTTTACACCAGGGGGCCGATCGATCGCCCCGATCGTAGCCTAACACCGCGCTCGACATTAGCCCCACCGTTCCCGCGACCCGATAACAGTAGAGTTTCAGGTCTTCAAACGTCTCGTAGCGACTGCGATAGAGATCCATCCGCTGGCCGGCGATCATGTCCCGGAAAGGCTGGATATCCATCGGGAATTTTTCGAGGGTATCGACGAGCGCGACATCGGCCGGCTCGATCGGGTTTCCCGCGAAGACCGATTCTAGCTGTCTTTCCCAGTTGTCGAGGGTTTCGGGAGTGGTCGATCGGGCCTGGGGGCCGTCTACCAGTTCATCGGTACGGCGACACCAGAGGTAGATCGCCCAGATCGCTTGACGCTTCGCCCGCGGCATCAGGAGGGTGCCGAGGTAAAACGTCTTGGAATACTTCTCTGTAATCTGGCGACAGAGTTCGTAAGACTCCGCGAGGGAGACGAGGGGTTTGGGGTGGGTGGTCGGTTTAGGCAATTGGAGCATTCTGCGGGAGCGGAATGATTTACTGAGTGCGGGGGAGAATCGCGGTTAATGATATAGCATTGTCTCATTCAAGGCCATTTTCGTCATTAACCTAAAGCCGAAAGATTAACGGCCGAGGGAGACGGGTTCGGATACCGTCGTCGGGGAGGATTCGACGGTGACGGGATGATCTTCGGCGATCGCCCGCGCGGCCAATTTGCCCGATAAGACCGCTCCTTCCATACTGCCTAAATATCTTTGCATGGTATAGCACCCCGCGAGATAGAAATTCTCGATCGGCGTTTTTTGCGAGGGACGGTAAGCCTGTCGGCCCGGTGTCGCTTTATACACCGATCGGGGGGTTTTCACCACATGATATTTGAGCAATTTGGCGGGATTTTCCCCGGTAAAGTGGTCGGGGAAGAGTTTTTCTATCTCGGCCATCGTGGCGGCGATAATTTCCTCGTCGGATTTGGTGATCCAATCTTTCGCCGGCGCGAGGACGAGTTCCAGCATCGATCGATCGGGATCGGCGTACTCCTTACAGGTGTTGCTCATGTCGGCGTAGACACTGAGCAGGGGAGAGCGGGAGAACAACAGATGATCGATGTCCGTGAGTTTGCGATCGAACCACAGATGCAGGTTAATCACCGGAACGCCTTCCAATCCGTCTAATTTCTGGAAAAACGGATTCTCGCGCCAGGGAGCGGGTAACATCACCTTCAGGGGATCGACCGGCATGGCGGACACGTAGAGATCCGCGTTAAACAGGTAATCCTCCGCGCCATCGAGTCCCCGCAGGAGGAAACCCTTCACCGTTCCGTCCTCGTTCAGCAAAATCTCTTTTAACGGCGCGTTTAGACGAACCTCGCCGCCTCTTTCCGTGATGTAATCCACGAGGGGCTGGCAGAGGCGTTCCGTGGGTGAACCGTCGAGAAAAGCCATTTTCGAGCCGTTTTTCTCCTGTAGGAAGCGATTTAACGCGGTCAGGAGGATTGTAGCGGAAATTTCATCGGGATCGATAAAATTTAACGCTTTGGACATAGCGATAAATACTTCCTTCTCTACCCGCGGAGGGATATTCTGCTTTTTCAGCCACTCCGACCAGGAATATTTATCCATCTCCTCGACGTAACTCTGTCCCCGGAGCATGGCGGGAATCAGTCCGATCCCGAACTTGATTTTCTCCTCCCACGTCAACATATCGTTATTGCGGAGAATCGCCACCACACCGTTCACGGGAGCGGGAATATCGGGAAAATCGAACCGGGAATAGGTTCCGGGAGCGTCCGGCTGATTGAAGATCATGGAGTGTTCCTTCCACTGAAGGCGATCTTCAATGCCGAGTTCCTTGAACAGTTGAAGCATATTCGGGTACGCGCCGAAGAAAATATGTAACCCGGTCTCGTACCAATCTCCGTCCTCGTCTTTCCAGGCGGCGATTTTACCGCCCAGCACGTCCCGACGTTCCAGGACGATCGGGGTGTGTCCCGCATCGACGAGGTATTTCGCGCAGGATAATCCGGCTAGTCCAGCACCAGCGATCGCGACTCGCATCGTTTCCTATCCACTTACTAAAGTCTGGTCTCTATCACTTCCCGTTATTATACTTTGCAATTCGTTACATTTTTTTTAGGTTTCGCGGAAGTGGGGAAATTTTCACGGGAGAGCTTTTAGCGATCGGACAAGGCGGGAGGCAAGAAGCGGGAGACAGGAGGGAAGATTCGGACTCCCGCCCCCCATTTTTCCCTCTGAAACGGGAGACCTGTACCCGATCGGCTTCTTCGCGATCTGGTGCCACGCGCTAGACGGAAGGCGATCGGCAAAAGTAAGCCGTGAGTCGGTTTCCCGCTCTCGGAATTGTTTTCACCCGACCTCGCGGCGCGATAACGGGGAAACCGAGCCACTTCGCGGGAGCGATCGGGTAACGAGCGAGGTCTCTTGTTCCTAACCAAAATTTTTCCGCTTCCCTCCTCTACCACTCTCGCGATCGATCTCGCCGATTCGTTATATTGTTTTCAGATTTATCGGACAATAGGAAACGTTCCCGATCGCCGATGGCTTTCTCGCCCCGCGGGTTCTGGACGAAAGGGGCGCGATCCTCGTATCGTGAAGGTAATTATCCAAACCTCCCGTCCGTCTGTAGACTTTCCTAATTATAACCTGACTCGACAGCTATGACCTTCCCCACGACTTCTAACCCAGTTCCCGATATAAAGAACGATCTTCCCTGGCATCATCTGACGGTAACACAAACCCTCGAATCCCTGGGAACCGACGAGGATAGAGGATTATCGGAGGCGGAGATCCGCCGGAGGCAGGAAGTTTTCGGGCCGAACGAACTCAAAGAGATGGGGGGACGTAGCCCGCTCGTGATTTTATGGGAACAGTTCACCAACATCATGCTGGTGATGCTGATCGCCGTGGCGATCGTTTCCGCCGTTCTGGATCTCAAGAAAGGTGATTTTCCCAAAGACGCGATCGCTATCTTCACGATCGTCATTCTCAACGGGATTTTAGGCTATTTACAGGAAAGTCGGGCCGAACAAGCCCTCGCCGCCCTGAAAAAGCTCTCCTCGCCGAAAGTTAGAGTCATTCGCAACGGGACAACGTTCGAGGTGGACGCGAAAGAACTGGTTCCGGGGGATATTGCCCTATTAGAAGCCGGGGTACAGATCGCCGCCGACGGTCGTTTACTGGAAGCGCAAAACCTCCAGATCCGAGAGGCCGCGCTGACGGGAGAAGCGGAGGCGGTGATTAAACAGGCCGGGGCCACCTTACCGGAAGATGCCTCGTTGGGCGATCGCGTTAACCTCGTCTATCAGGGAACGGAAGTGGTTCAGGGACGGGGCAAGGTCGCGATCACCAAAACCGGTATGGACACCGAGATCGGCAAGATCGCCGCGATGTTACAGTCGGTGGAAACGGAACCCACCCCCCTGCAACAACGGATGTCCCAACTGGGGAACGTGTTGGTGATGAGTTCCCTCGGTCTGGTGGCGCTGGTGGTACTCGGCGGCGTGATCCGATCGGGCTGGCAGTATTTCGAGGAATTGTTAGAAGTTTCCCTGAGTATGGCGGTGGCGGTGGTTCCGGAAGGTTTACCCGCGGTGGTGACGGTGACGCTGGCGATCGGAACCCAGCGCATGGTACGCCGCCAGGCTTTAATCCGCAAACTCCCGGCGGTAGAAACCCTGGGGAGCGTGACGACGATCTGTTCCGATAAAACGGGAACGCTGACCCAGAATAAAATGGTCGTGCAGAAAGTGAACACGGCCGATCGCTCGATCGCCGTCACGGGAGAGGGCTACGCCCCGATCGGCGAGTTCGACGGCGCGCCGGAAAGCGATCCCGAACTCCAGGGGGTACTGACCGCCTGCGTTCTCTGTAACGACGCGCTCTTACAGGAAAAATCGGGAGAATGGGTCATTTTAGGCGATCCCACCGAGGGCGCGTTACTGACGCTCGCGGGCAAAGGGGGACTCTACCGGGAAGCGCTAGACCCGAAAAGTCCCCGGATGGGCGAATTTCCCTTTTCCTCGGAACGGAAGAGGATGTCGGTCATCTGCGAGAATAACGAGGCTTTAGAACTGGGCGACGCTCCCTATCTGATGTTTACCAAGGGATCGCCGGAATTGATCCTCGAACGTTGCTCGCGGGTTCGGATCGGGGCGGACAATCAACCGCTGACCGGCGAACAGAGAGGCCGGATCTTGGCCAAAAATGACGAAATGGCGGGAAACGGTTTACGGGTACTCGGTTTCGCCTATAAACCACTGATGGAAATACCGCCCGCGGAAACCGAGGATAGCGAGGAACAGGGGCTAACCTGGTTGGGATTGGTGGGAATGCTGGACGCGCCCCGAAAAGAGGTCAAAGGAGCCGTGGCGCGCTGTCGGGAAGCCGGTATCCGACCGATCATGATCACCGGGGATCACCAGTTAACGGCGCGAGCGATCGCCGCCGAATTGGGGATCGCCGACGCGGGCGATCGGGCGGTCACGGGTCGGGAACTGGAAAAAATGAGCCAGGAAGACCTAGAGAACGAGGTCGATGACGTGAGCGTGTACGCCCGCGTTTCCCCCGAACATAAGCTGAGAATCGTCCAAGCACTCCAGAAAAGAGGGAAATTCGTTGCCATGACCGGGGACGGGGTGAACGACGCGCCCGCGCTGAAACAGGCGGATATCGGGATCGCGATGGGCATCACGGGAACCGACGTGAGCAAAGAAGCCAGCGACATGATCCTCCTCGATGACAACTTCGCCACGATCGTCGCCGCCACCGAGGAGGGACGGGTGGTGTACAGTAATATCCGCCGCTTTATCAAATACATTCTCGGCAGTAACATCGGCGAGGTACTGACGATCGCCGCCGCGCCGTTACTCGGTTTGGGAGGGGTTCCCCTCTCTCCCCTCCAGATCCTCTGGATGAACCTCGTCACCGACGGTTTACCCGCGTTGGCGCTGGCGATGGAACCCGCGGAACCGAACGTGATGAAACGTCCCCCCTTCAGTCCGAGAGAGAGCATTTTCGCCCGCGGTCTGGGATGGTACATGATCCGTATCGGCGTGGTCTTCGCGATTTTGACGATTATCCTCATGGAGTGGGCTTATTTCCATACCGAGGCGGTTCAAGGGGGGGATCTGGTACGGGAACGCTGGAAAACGATGGTTTTCACCACCCTCTGTCTCGCCCAGATGGGTCACGCGCTCGCGGTGCGCTCCCACACACAGTTAACCGTTCAAATGAATCCTTTTTCCAACCCCTATATTCTCGGGGCGGTCATTCTCACCACCATTCTCCAGCTAATGCTGATCTACGTGCCGCACCTGCGAAACTTCTTCGGGACTCATATCCTGAGCGGACAGGAATTGCTCGTCTGTGTCGGGTTTAGCGCTTTAATGTTCCTCTGGATCGAGTTAGAAAAATTATTCATTCGCTGGTTCCTAACGAAAAAATAATTTTTCGGGAGTCGGGAGTCAGGAGTCAAAACTCGGTACGGGGGAATTGATCTCGAACGGGTTACGGTCTCCTGACTTTTTCCGTTTTGATCGATCGATCGAGCGATCGATCCTAAATTCCTGTAAATTGATCGAGATGTTAGATTTTACCTTCTAAATCCTGAATTCGCTTTACCCCGAAAGAATCTCGTTTCGGCCCCCCAATTATCGCGAGAGGTTCCCAGAATGCCGAAGATCGCCTTAATGCTCGTTGTCTTGGTTGTCGCGCTCGTCGCTTTCGTGGCCGAGTGGCTACCGGTGGATCTGACCGCGCTCTCGGTGGCGATCGTCCTGATTTTATTCGGTTTAGTCACTCCAGAGGAGGGAATCGCCGGGTTCAGTAACTCGGCCACGGTGACGGTGATGGCCATGTTCGTTCTCAGCGCGGGCATCACGAAAACCGGCGTGATCCAGGCGATGCGGGATCTGCTGATCCGGTGGGGGGGAAGGAAACCGAGCCGTCAGGTGTTTGTCTTGGGAGCCTTGATCGGGCCGATCAGCGCTTTTATCAATAACACGGCGGTGGTGGCCATATTTCTGCCGATCGTCGAGGATTGGTGTAAAAAACAGAAAATATCTCCCTCTAGATTGTTGATTCCCTTATCCTACTCCACGGTACTCGCCGGGATGATCACGGTGGTGGGAACTTCGACGAACATTCTCGCCAGCGGTATCTCGAAAAAATTGGGCTACGGCGAGTTTAGTCTGTTTCAGTTCACCGCGTTAGGTTTGGTGACGTTTTTCGTGGGGTTGGCGTATCTGGCGATCGCCGCGCCGCGGTTATTACCCGATCGAGTTTCTCCGAATGGCGATTTCCTCGATGACGGCTACGGATCGCGGGTGTACTTGAGCGAGGTGGTCATCGGCGTTCGATCGAACCTGATCGGTCAGACTCTCTCTCAAAGCGGACTCCAGCGAAAATTCGATTTCGACGTTCTCGAACTGATCCGCGATAAAGTCCATCTCCCCCAACCTCTCGCCGATAAAATTCTCAACGCGGGTGATATTCTCATCGTTCGCAGTAGTCGCGAGGAATTGTTAAAAATTAAAGACGAACGGGGTTTAGAAATTCTCGCCGACGTGAAATTCCAGGGCGAATCGATCGAGGAAACCCTGACCACCGGGGAGGAAAAAGTCGCCGAGGTGCTGATCCTCTCTAATTCCCGTCTCATCGGCACGACCCTCAAAGATTTAAAATTCCGCCAACGCTATAACGTTACCGTCCTCGCCATCCGTCGCGGTTCGGAACTACTCCAGGGACGTTTGGGTAAAATCCCGTTAAAATTCGGCGATCTCCTGCTCGTCCAAGGCCCCCGACAAAGTTTCGTCGGTCTTCAGACCACGCGGGAACTGTTGGTGTTAGAGGAGAAAAATATCGAGACCCTACGACAAAATAAAGGATGGATCGCCCTAGGGATCACTCTAGCGGTCATTATCGTCGCCGCTTTCAATGTTTTGCCCATTCTCGTGACCGCTTTAGTCGGGGTGGTTTTGATGGTGATCACCGGCTGTCTGAAACCGGGGGAAGTGTACGGGTCGATCCGGTGGGATATTATCTTTCTCCTCGCGGGATTGATCCCCTTGGGGACGGCGATGGATAATTCGGGAACCACGGAATGGTTAGCGGATAATCTGGTGGCGATCGGCGGTCATCTATCGGGATTCTGGATTCTGGTCTTTTTCTACCTGATCACTTCCGTTCTGACGGAAATTCTCTCGAATAACGCGGCCGCGGTTTTAATGATTCCCGTGGCCGTAGAAGTGGCGAAAACATTAGGGTTAAATCCCCTCGCTTTCATGTACGCGGTAACGTTCGCCGCGTCGAATAGTTATTTAACCCCGATCGGTTATCAGACGAATACAATGGTCTACGCGCCGGGAGGTTATAAATTCCTCGATTTCACGCGAGTCGGCGCGCCCTTAAATTTAATCCTAACCATTCTCACCCCGACGCTAATCGTTTGGTTTTACGGCTTGTAAGCCGTAAAACCCCTACAGTGACTAGAGAATTAAAATTGAGGGAATTCTTTTCACCGGAAAGACGATCGCTCCCGATCGGCTTCCGCGGAGACGGGAATTCGATCGCTCTTTCCGGCGCGATCGCTTTAGGCACGGCCCGAACCGATCGCTCCCCTCCATAGACAGAAAGCGATAATCTGCCTAGAGAAATCTCTCGATCGCCGCGTTTCCCGCCCTAGAATCCATCAGAGTTTTCGGTAGTATCTATAATAAAAATCTATGGTATTTTTAAAATCATAGATTATAATCTATTATAGAAACAACTCGTTACATCCGTTGCCAAGTCAAGCGACGAACGCTGGAAAACGATAACTAGAGCGAGAAAAGCGAGGATTCGATCGTGTTGTCAGCAACGTTACATCAATTAGTCGTCTTCGAGGCCACCGCGCGTCACGGCAGTTTTACCCACGCGGCCGCGGAACTGGACATTACCCAACCCACCGTCTCCACCCAGATCAAACAGTTGACGAAAGCCGTCGGTCTGCCGCTATTCGAGCAGATCGGGAAACGGATCTATCTCACGGAAGCCGGGAGAGAGTTATTAACGGTCTGTCAACAGGTTTTCGAGCGATTGGACGTGTTCGAGATGGCCGTGGCCGAATTACAGGGCATGAAGCGCGGTAAACTGCGACTGGCTACCGTCACCACGGCCCAGTATTTTATCCCGAAGATTCTCGGTCGTTTCTGCGAGTCCTATCCGGACGTGGAGATCGCCCTAGAGATCACCAACCATCAAGAGATAGAAGAGCGAATGCTCGATAACGAGGACGATCTCTATATTTTGAGCGACGTGCCGACGGATATTCCCCTAGAAGTCGAGCCGTTTCTCGAAAATCCGCTCGTGGTCATCGCCCGGCGGGATCATCTGTTAGCGGGACAGAAAAACATCCCGATCGAGGCGATCGAGAACGAACCGTTTATCATGCGCGAGCCGGGATCGGGAACGCGCGAGACGATCCAACAATTCTTTCACCAACACGGGATCTCGGTTCCGGTTCGCCTGGAGATCGGCAATAACGAGGCGATCAAACAGGCGATCGCCGGGGGATTGGGAATATCCGTTCTCTCGCGACACGTTCTCAATCTGGAGAGAAGCGACGGGGAATTCACTATCCTCGACGTGCGACACTTCCCGATCCGACGACAGTGGTACGCCACCTATCCATCGAGCAAAAAACTCTCGGTGATCGCCCGAACCTTCCTCGATTACCTGATCGAGACCAGCCAAGATCGGGAAAATCACCTATTTCACTTTCCCCCGCGAGTCACCCCCCGCGCGAGTTAAATTCATTTTCTTTCTTCTAAGCCGTGGACTTCTCGTGGATGTTTCACGATCCCCCGCGCGTCTTCCCCCGCGCGGGTGAATTTTATTGTCTTTTTTTAGATAGTTGATTTTTGGTAGAATTCATTTTCAGTTCTATAAAAAATCAAAAAAATCAAGATTTATCCAATGATTTCGATTTTTTATGGAATTTTTCGGTATCGTATTCTTGATTCTTTCTCCAAACTCCCGTAGAATCGCTAAATGTAACGTCTCTACGTCTCCCGACCCCCGATCGACGAGCGGGAAATCGTGAATTTTTCGAGTAGGCATACTGTACCCCGACTTCGAGAACGGAGCGCCCTCCCCCGCGAATCTATTTTCGTATCTCGATATACCGAACGATCGCCCTGTAAATCTTAAAGAAATCTAAAAAAAATCCCTAGAAAAATCGCGCTCGGGAAAAAGAGCGGGTACACTAACGATCGAGTCATTCGTACCTATGGCTTTATTCGCGCTCCCCTCATGCACACGATCGTTCTCGTTTTAATTCAAGTTTTAATCGTAATCGGCTTATCGCGGGTGATGGGTTTGGCCTGCCGATCCATCAAACAACCCCTCGTGATCGGAGAGATTATCGCGGGGATTATGCTCGGCCCATCCCTGCTCGGCTCGATCGCTCCCGAGTTTTCTAGCGTTTTATTCCCCGCGGAAACCCTACCCTATTTAAATCTTCTCTCTCAAATCGGTCTGATTTTCTTTATGTTTTTAATCGGATTGGAACTCAATCCCGGTTATTTAAAAGGAAATTTAAATGTCGCGATTTTAACCTCTCACGTTAGTATTTTAGTCCCCTTCTCGCTGGGCAGTATCCTGGCGTTACTTCTCTATCCCCTCGTTTCTAATAACGCGGTTTCCTTTACCGCTTTCGCGTTATTTTTAGGGGCGGCGCTCTCGATTACCGCCTTTCCCGTTCTCGCCCGGATTATCACCGAGAATAACCTACAACGCACGAAACTGGGAACCCTCGCCCTCACCTGCGCCGCGGTGGATGACGTGACCGCCTGGTGCTTATTGGCACTGGCGATCGCCGTGACCCGTACCAATAGCATCACCGGCGCTTTCCCGACGATTATCGAGTCGATTCTCTACATCGTTTTCATGATGACGGTGGGGCGTTGGTTCCTGCAAAAACTAGCCCTTCACTACCAACGCAGTAATCGCTTAAACCAATTCTTACTGGCCGTCATCTATATAGCCGTGGTTGTTTCCTCGCTCATCACCGAAGCGATCGGTATCCATCTGATCTTCGGCGCGTTCCTGTTGGGCGCGGCCATGCCGAAACATCCCGGATTAGTGCGGGAACTGGCGGAAAAAACCGAGGATTTCGTCTTAATTTTTCTCCTTCCCGTTTTCTTCGCCTACAGCGGTCTGAAAACCCAGATCGGTCTTTTAAATAAACCCGAACTCTGGCTGTTGTGCGCGCTGGTGGTGTTCGTGGCGATCGCCGGCAAGTACGTGGGAACCTACGTCGCGGCGCGGGTGAGCGGTATCGGCAACCGGGAAGCCTCGGCGCTGGGATGGTTGATGAACACCCGCGGTCTAACCGAGTTGATCGTTTTAAATATCGGTTTAAGTTTCGGGGTGATCTCGCCGTTACTCTTCACGATGTTGGTGATCATGGCGCTGGTGACGACAATCATGACCTCGCCTTTACTGGAATGGACGTACCCGAAAGAGGCGATCCGCGAGGACACGATCGCCCCGAGAGCGACCGAAACGATTCCCGAAACGGTGAACTATCGCGTTCTCGTTCCCGTGGCCAACCCCAACAGCCGGGAGGGATTGTTAAATCTAGCGCTGGCCGTGGCGGGAAATCTGGACTCGATCGTGTATCCCCTGCGAATTATCGAGTTAGAGGAAGATTATCTCTTTGAAAGTACCCCGCAAGAGGCGGAGCGTTTACTAGAGAGACAGGAAAACTATCTCTATAAAATTATCGATACCCTCGAACCCGCGCGATTGCGATCGATCGTCCGTCCCCTCGCGCGGATCTCCAACGATGTCCCCAAAGCCACGACCGAGCTCGCGGCCACCTATCACGCGAATCTGGTTCTCGTCGGTTGGCATCGGCCCGCGTTTAGCGATAACCGTCTCGGGGGTCGGGTGGGAAAAATCCTCAATAGTTCGCCGGTGGACGTGGCCGTATTCGTCAATAAAGGGATCGATCGAATTTCCTCTCTCTTGGTCGCCCACGCGGAGAATATCCACGACGATCTCGCCCTCTCGATCGCCCTCCGTTTACTGATGAACGATCCCGATCGAACCCTAACCCTCCTACGTTTTCCCCACGAAGATCTCGACGAACACGAGATCGGTTTCGAGGTGAAAAATTTACTGAATCTCTTACCGCCGGAAGTTCAAGAGCGGGTGAATACGGTTTATCTGGAAAACGATCGCCCGATCGATCGGGTGATCGAAGCCTCGAAAACGGTAGATCTGACGATCGCCGGCACGAGTCGAACCTGGGGGATCGAGCGCCAGACCCTCGGTTCCTATACCGATAAACTCGCCCAAGATTGTCACTCTTCTTTATTGATCACCCGTCGTTACTCCCCCGTCAGTAGCCACCTTCAATCCCTGATCGATTTACGGGAGACCTCGGTATCGCGAGATAACTATGAATCACTTCAAGCTTAAATCCCTGATCTTTTACGGGACGACGATCGGTTTCGTCCTGCTGATTTTTAAAGCGGTCACGGTTTACGGGGAAACGCGTCTTTCCGCCGCCCCCCCGATCGCCGGAACCTACCGTCTCCTCCCCTCGAAAAACTCTCCCTGCCTCGGGAACAACCCTCGGTTAGCGATCGAGCAGTCGGGAATCTATCTACTCGGGACTCTATCGATCGAGGGACAACAAGTTCCCCTCGACGGCCGTTTTCGGGGGGAGAATTTTCGGCTACAAGGTCGTTCCTCTCCAGGAAAATCCTGCGGTGACGAGATTGTAATGGAAGCGATCGCGCGGGATAAAAAGATTAGCGGCACCTTACAGGACATTCCCGTTACTTTTGAAAAAGAATCGATCCCTACGGCAGATTCCTCTACCGGCCATTAAATCTGGACTTACCGGGAGGATTTCCGCTCCCCACCTCCCATTTCCCCGATCGCTCCCGCTAAAATGAGAAAATATCGTTACCGCGAGGAAAGCCTATCGATACCATCTTCGGCAATACCCAAGGTCTGAAAGCGAGCCAGATGAAACAGCTACAGAGGCTGTATCACGAGCGCCTGCCGATCGATACCCTGACGACTCCCGAATTCGCCCAACGGTTAGCGGCGATCAGTACCGAGATCCATCAACCCGTCTGCACCTACCTCAACCGTCGCGGCCAGATCATCCGGGTGGGCATCGGAACCCCCCGACAAACCCAGATCCCCCTTCTCGAACTACCCCGCTACGGTTCCGAACGTCTCTGCGGCATCCGGTGCATCGCCACGGAACTGAAATCGGCCCCCCCCAAAGAATCCAGCCTGACGGCGATGGCCTTGCAGAGATTGGACGCGCTGGTGCTGTTGACCCTGACCGGATCGGGGATGATCCGCAAAGGGGGAGGCGCGACCGGTTATATCGAGTCCGTCTATCTCGCCCATCTCTTACCACAAACGGGAGAAAATGTCAATGGCGAAACTCCCTGGACGGTCTCGCCGCCCCTCAGTCTCGACGCGCTGAGTAAACAGGACTTTATCGCCCTTGTAGAAGGTTTAGAGGCGGAATTTCAGCGGGAATTCACCGCCAAACAGGTAGATATCGACCACGATCGAGTGCTTTTGGTCGGCTTGATGACCGACGACATGGACGATCGCGGCTTCGAGGACGGATTAAGCGAGTTGGAGCGATTGGTCGATACCGCGGGGGGAGACGTGTTACAGGTAACGCGACAGAAGCGATCGCACCCCCACCCGCAAACGGTGATCGGTTCGGGAAAAGTGGAGGAAATCGCCCTACAGGTACAAACATCCGGCGCGAATCTGGTGGTTTTCAATCGCGATCTCTCCCCCGCGCAGATTCGCAACCTGGAGAATCAGATCGGGGTGAGAGTGGTCGATCGAACCGAGGTGATCCTCGATATTTTCGCCCAACGCGCTCGATCGAGAGCCGGAAAATTACAGGTAGAATTGGCGCAGTTAGAATACACCCTACCCCGTCTGACCGGTCGCGGACAAGCCATGTCGAGATTAGGCGGTGGAATCGGCACCAGAGGGCCGGGGGAAACGAAATTAGAAACAGAACGACGCACGATCCAGAAAAGGCTTTCACGGTTACAGCAGGAAGTCGATCAACTACAAGCCCATCGATCGAGACTCCGCAAACAACGACAGAAACAGGAAGTCCCCAGCGTGGCGATCGTCGGCTACACCAACGCGGGCAAATCGACCCTAATTAACGCGCTCACCGACGCGGAAGTGTACACCGCGGATCAACTATTCGCCACCCTCGATCCGACGACGCGACGATTGATCGTGGCCGATCCCGAGACCGGAGATTCGCGCGCGCTCCTATTAACCGATACGGTGGGTTTCATTCACGAATTACCCCCGTCTCTGGTGGACGCTTTCCGGGCAACGTTAGAGGAAGTTACGGAAGCGGACGCGTTATTACACGTCGTCGATCTCTCTCATCCCGCTTGGGAGGGACAAATTCGATCGGTACTGAAAATTCTCTCGGAAATGCCGATCGAGACCGGCCCCGCGCTCATGGTATTCAATAAACTCGATCGGGTCGAGAGTGAAACTTTAGCGATCGCCAAAGAGAAATACCCGAATGCGGTCTTCATCTCCGCGGCAGGTCGCGTGGGATTGGAAACCCTCAAACAGAAACTAATCGAGTTAATTTCTTGAACGCTTCCTCTCGATCAAGAAAAAATGCGATCTCGACAATTTACCAGTTCCTATCTCCCCGAGAACTCTTGTTTTCGCGGAAAGGTCGAATATCGATTTGATAAGATCGATAGCGTGTGTCAGGAGTGAAAAAAAACCGTAACCATGAAAAATATCCTACCGATCTTCGCCTTGTTAATCTCGGTGTCGGGAATCGCCGTATCCTTGGGACGAGAGGAAGTGAGATGCTACATCGGTCTAGAATCCGCGGCCTGTCCGAAAGCCACCACCCCCGAAACGAAACCCGAATCGATCGAATCTTCTAACAACCCCTCCCCCGCAACCGAATCCCCGCGAGAAGTACGAGAGGTAAAGAACTCCTCCCCCGTCCCGGAAACCAAGCGAACCGAAGAACCGAAACCCGCTAAATCCCCCGTAGATCCCCCCGCGGAACCCCAAGAAACCCCTCCCGAAAATACCACCCCGCCGGACACCCCTCTGGAAAATACCGTCGAAACCAAAGCGATCGAAAAAACCCCTCCCCTCGAACCTTCCCCAGAAGTCTCCCCCTCCCCCGAAAGCGTTCCCCTAGAAGTCATCCCCCCTCCCGAATCGTCGGCGAATTAACCCGCGCGAGTTTTACAGCCCGTCTTTTGACGGATCGGGATAGTTTTTTACAATAGAGGTAAATGCACATCTATCCTCTATTGTCAACCGTGCGGATTCAATTTCTCTCTCGCTCCCTTCCCTACCTAGCCACTTGCATTCTCGGGTTTTCTCTCCTCCTCGCCTTTCCCGATCGATCTCTCGCGACAACGAACCTCCCCGATCGATTCAACGCCGGGATCGTTCAACTCCAACAGGGCAACTATTCCGAAGCGCTAGAACACTTTACCGGGGCGATCGAACGCGGGATCAATCCCGGCGCCGCCTACGGAAATCGCTGTCTCACCCGAATTCATCTCCAGGATTACATCAACGCCTGGCAAGATTGCACCCGTTCCCTCCAACATCGATCGAGCGCCACCGTCTATTTCCACCGCGGTTTAGCCTTCTATCGTCTCGGAGAACACGATCGGGCCCTCGACGACTATAATCGCTCGATCGCCCTCCAACCCACCTACTACCCCGCGTATTACAATCGCGGACTCGTCCACTCCGCCCGAAAAAATCATTCCCTCGCCATCACCGATTTCAATCAATCCCTACGACAGATGACCGCGCCCGATCCCGTTTCCCTCGCCTCTATCTACACCGATCGGGCCGCCTCCTATCTCGCCCTCGGCAATCTTAACGCCGCTCGCGCCGATCTCGATCGGTCCCTACATCTCGATAAAAACTATCCTCCCACCTATTACCATCGCGCCTGTTTATCCCGGCGGTTACACCGTTTTCCCGAAGCGATCGACGACTTCAACCGCGCGTTAGCCCTCGATCCGCGACTGGCCGACGCGTACATCCAACGCGGTTTACTCCTCGATCGACTCGGTTATCCACGCTCGGCTTTAGAAGATTTACATCGGGGCGCCGATTATTTCCATCACCAAGGACATCGGGAAAATTATCGATCGGTCTTAACCCTCATCGAACGCGTTCGCGATCGTCTCTCCCGTCACGCCAACCTCATCGTATAACTGGAAAACTCCTTCTGTTCCGATTTCTCCCCGTTTATTTCTCGAAATCCGATTGAAAACTAGCCTCTTCTTTTTTTATTCCGCACTTTATAGACCTCTTGCACAATTCGTTCTCGGGGGTATAGAAACTTCAAAAACTGGAATTTTACAAGATAAATAGGTATTTATTGCGATTTTATCCGTAAAGTTCTTTATTATTCCTTGTGGCTTTTGACTCCTGACTCCTGACTCCTGACTCCTATCTCCCTAACCACACGAAAATTTTTGAATTCCGCAACAGGTCTTATGTACTGGTATAACGGCGCGCTCATCGGAGATAACCGAATTTTCCTAGACATTCACGACCCCGGTTTACTCTACGGGGCAACCGTGTTCACTACCGTCCGCGTCTACGCTCGCTCGCTCGATCACCCCCTAACCCATTGGCAAGATCACCTAGAACGCCTGCGATCGAGCTTACAAGCCTTCGATTGGCCCCTTCCCGACTGGAAGAGACTCCGAAACGGAGCGGAAACCCTCGCGCTTTCCTTCCCCGTCCTCAGAATCACCCTATTTCCCGATGCGAGAGAATGGATCGTCGGGCGATCTTTACCCGCCGATTTACAACAGATCCAACAGCAAGGAATCCTCGGCTGGGTAGCCGATAGTCCCCGGTACACCCGCGCGATCGCCGATAACAAAACCGGGAATTATCTCCCCGCTTGGTTAGCTGGACAGGAAGCTCGACAAAAAGGCGCGCGAGAAGCCATTCTCGTCGATCGCTCTGGGAACTGGCTAGAAACCGCCACTGGCAATCTCTGGGGATGGAAAGAAGATTGTTGGTACACTCCGGCCCTAGAGTCCGGGATTCTCCCCGGAATCGCCCGCGCCAAACTCCTCCACCGGTTACACGAACACTCGATCCCGGTACGCGAAAACCTCTGGACTCCCGACTTCATCGCGGGATTATCCGTCCTCGCCTACAGTAACAGCGTTGTCGAGATCGTACCGTTCGATCGGGTGCTGACCGATTCCTCGTCCCTGACGTTCGATCGCTCCGGTCGGGCGCTCGATCGAGTCCGAGAGTATTTCCAAACGGGCTAAAAAAAGATCGATCTCTAAAATCCTTACAGAGAGAGCGTTTCCATCGATCGAAAAAAACTTTTTCCAAAATTTTTTCGGGAAATCCCCCGCCACGACCGCCCTTAAAAGCTTGAAAGCCATACGTGGAGAGCTTTTCACTCCCTCGAAAAAAAACTTTCCTGAAAGGGTTGACAATCCTTGGCAGATTCGATACATTGGTAAAT